>MVQW01000309.1 GCA_002067265.1 Methanomethylovorans sp. PtaU1.Bin073
TACATTTCTCTTGCTGACGCGCACAGCGTCCCTGCCAGTTCCCAGAGTGAATTCCTCGCCTGCATTTTTAATAGCATCCCAGATCTCGTCCTCGGTGTACTTGACAACCCTGTGGGTGTCAGTACAGAAGATACCGCATTCCAGAAGTAACTCGAAACCAGCCTTGAACAATTTCTCCATCATGTCCTTGTCGGTGGGGACGAACTCACCCTTAAAGTCAAGTCCATACTTCTGCTTGAGCTCCATTGTCTTGGATGGAAGCACCATAAGGTCCCAGTCATCCTGAGTGATCTTCTCACCGGTCTTTGCACGGTCATAGAAGTCGTAAACATCAAATGATTTTCTGTATGTCATCGCTAAACCTCCTTATTTCATGATATCCAGAGCTACACGGGCTGCTTCGGCTGCATTTTCGGCAGTTGCGTCGGCACCTATCTCCTTGATCCATGCTTTAGTAACAGGAGCGCCACCGAACATGCATTTGACATTGTCTCTGATACCTGCTTCCTTGAGAAGCCTGACCACGTCCTTCTGGCCAAGCATGGAGGTTGTCATGAGTGCAGAACCTACAAGAATTACCTTTTCTCCCTTGAGTTTGGCTGCCTCTTCAACGACTGTTTCGTTGGGTACATCCACACCCAGGTCAATTATAGTGAATCCACTTGCACCCAGCATTGTGGAAACTAACCTGTGGCCTATGTCGTGGATGTCTCCTTCCTGTACAAAAGTGACTGCTGTACCCTTTCCCTCTTTCTTTTCCTTTTTAAGCTCAGGAGTAAGGATCTCCATTGCACCGTTCATGGCCTTGGCTGACATCATGATCTGTGGTAAGTAGATCTCAGCTTTTTCGAACTTCTCACCAATTATCTTCATACCCACTGCAAGACCATCGTTGATAGCATCAAATGCAGGAACACCAGCTGCAAGTGCTTCCTTTGCGGCTGCAGTACAGCCATTAATGTCCTGTTTAACTATGGTGTCTCTAAGTTTGTCAAGAATTTCTTGTTTTCCCATTTATTTTCCTCCTACAAAAGTGCCTGTTCTTTCAGCAATGCCACTATAACCTTACTAGTGACCTGCCTTCAGAGCAGTTTAATCCGGAAGTCACTCCGATACTTCCTATTTTCTGGTAAGGCTTGTATGTATATAGCATAATTTGAGCATGATTTTAACCAGAAAGATGAATCCTCTGCTCTGTTTTGATTTTAAATGGATAATATGATTTAATTAAGTCGTACTAATGTGCAGATATTGTATTATATGCAGAGGATGTGTGACTTTACAATAGGCATGTGAATAAGATAGAGGTCTTTGAATTTTCAAGAGCAAATGACATTGATATACATTCACTCTGCAGAAAGTATTAATAGAGGCTTCGAAAGATACTTTATTAACAGCAACAAAGTAAGATGTAGGACTACTATGCGATACTCATTGGTAAACATTGTTTGGTATTCGGAAAAAAGAAAAAATATCCTTCTATTATTAAAGGAAGGTCCAAGGGATATAGATCAAATGAAGACTTCCCTTAATGAAACGTCGCGGTCCATCATGCCACAAATTAAAAAGCTGTTACAAAAAAAGCTTATATTCCTAGATGGGGTAAATTACCGCTTGTCTGAAATCGGAGAATTGATTGTCGAGAACATGGGTCCACTATTGAATACCATGAGAGTAATAGAAGAAAACAAAGATTTCTGGGTAACAAGAGACCTCAGTGTTCTTCCGGACAATCTTTTCAACAGACTGGGTGAACTTGGCCACTATTTGTTGATAGAACCTGATCTTAACCGTATGTTTGAGCTTCCTAAGGAATTCAAAGACAACGCACTCAAATCCAAAAAAGTCTCTACTTTTATATCTTATGTACATCCACAGATTCCTTCCCTTTACTTGGAATTGGCAGACAGAGATGTTTCACTTTCACTGTTAATGACAAAGATGGCATTTCAGAAACTACAGTCTGAGTATCCCTTAGAAATGAAAGTTATTTCCTCTTCAAGTAATGTTGAAATTTTTCTTTGTAAAGAGGATATACATTTACCAACACTAGCTGTGACTGGATGGTTCACATATCTTTGTTTTTTAAATGTTGAGGGAAGGTATGATCACAGGGATATAATAAGTTTTGATGAAAGTGCATTGCTATGGGGCTCTGAGCTCATAGATTATTACAGAAGTAAATCTGAAGCATATAGCCCCTGAGGAAAAAGAAAAAGATGGATTATTTTGGGAGTGGGTATATGGAAACACTATCAGAAGCAATATGGTTTTCAGAAAAACGTAAAGAACTCATGTTCTTATTGTTGAAAGGTCCTAAAACATCTAATGATATAGAAGAAGAGATGGGAGTATCCTGGAGATCTATGATGCTGCCTGTAAAAGAACTCAAAGAGATGGATTTGCTTTTGCATGAAGGTAACAAATATATGTTATCTAGCATCGGTAGACTTATAGCTGAGAATGCCAAGCCCATCTCCGATATTATGGATACACTTGACAGCAGCACAGATTATTGGGCAAACCGTAATCTAAAAGTGATTCCTGCAGGATTATGCAAGAGGCTCGGAGAACTGGGTAATTTTTCATTAATAGAACCTGACCTGAAAGATATGTTCGAATTGCCAACAAAAATTGTGGACTCCATATCGGCATCTAACCATATAATGTCACTGTTATCATTTTTCCATCCTTCCTATCTATCCATCTACGCTAAAGTTGCATTAAAGGGAACCAGACTTTCACTTATCATGACAGAATCAGTGTGGACAAGAATAGAAGAAGATTTTCAGAAAGATAAAGAGCAACTAGAGAAGATGGATAATGTACAGTTGTTCCTATATAGGAATGACCTTACACCCCCTACAATTATTACAACTGATGAGTTCCTGCTTTTAAGTATATTCAACAAAGAAGGCATGTATGACCATAGAGATATCCTGAGTTTCGATGAGACTGCTCTTCAATGGGGAAAAGATCTTTTCGCCTATTATCTTGATAGTTCCAGGAAGGTGGTTTGACTTTAGGTCAATTTAAAATCTGTGACTTACAATAAGGGGAAGTACGGGGATGGGACAAAACAATCTTTCGATAAAAATCAAATTAATTCTCTACATAGTAGTAGGAGTTATCCTAGTGTTGGCAGTTGCTACGGGGATTATTATCAATACAGTAACTACTCAGCAAGAAAAGCTTGCTTATCAGCAGTCAATAGAAATGGCAAGAGACTATGCCAACCAATTTGACGGCGATATGCGGGAATCAAAAGCAATTGCCAAAACACTTGCGAACTCAATGGAAGTATACTCATCTGCCGACAGGGACGAAGTCAATGATATGCTTAAAAACCTTCTATTAAAGAATCCTTCACTTACGGGTGTTTACGTTGGATATGAACCCAATGCTTTTGACGGAAAAGATGCTGAGTACGTTAATACTTTTGGTCATGATGAAACAGGCCGGTTTGTTCCATACTGGAACAACATCAATGGCACTATTTTCCTTGAACCCCTGGTAAATTATGACAAACAGGATTATTACCAATTGCCTAAAAAAAATAGGATAGATATTGTCACTGAACCTTACTATTATCAAGGTATCTTCATGGTCAGTTTCGATTCTCCTATAATTAAAGATGGAAAGTTTGTCGGTGTAGGGGGAGTAGATGTATCCTTGAAGTACATAGATGATGTGGTGGGAAATGTGAAGGCATTTGAGACTGGTTATGCTTTTGTGACAGGTAATACTGGCATTTTAGTATCTCATCCTATACACAAGGACTGGATTGCTTCAAAGACCCTGTATAATTTTGATATACCTGAAATATCGGAAGCTGCAGATAATATTAAAGAGGGAAAAGGAGGGAATTTTGAGACAATTGATCCAGCTACAGGCAAAGATGCGATAATGTTCTATGAGCCTGTAAAGACTGGAAACTATTCATTTATCCTTGTGGTTCCCAAGAACGAAATGCTTGCAGGGGTAGCTGCCCTAAGAACAAGACTCATCATAATATCTTCCATATCTATTGTGTTCATGGGGCTGGTAGCATATCTCATCGCAATGTCAATAACAAAACCTATCGACAATATTGTCGATAATTTCAAAGCGATTTCACATAACGCTGTGAGAGGAAAACTGGATGCAAGAGCGAATACTGATGTAGGGATAGATTTCAAAGAGATACCAAATGGACTTAACGAAATACTTGATGCTGTGACAATTCCTATACGAGAGAACATGAGAGTTACGAATGCTCTTGCAAAAGGACAGCTAAAAACAAGAATACAGCTTGACTTAAAAGGTGAGTTCAAACAGGCCGGAGATACACTTGACAATTTTGCAGAGTATCTTGACAGCATTGTAGACGACTCTAATAGTGTGCTTACAGCTATTCAGAATAATGATTTTTCCAAACCTGTAAGAGTACAAGGCGAAGGCGATCTAAAAATACTTACCAACGGTATCGAACAGACCCGTTTGTCTCTGGCCGAAGCGACCACTGAACGCATAAAAGCGGAAAAGGCTTTAAGAGAATCCGAAAAGAAATTCAGGACTCTTTTTGATAGTACTAATGATGCCATCTATCTCTATGACATGTCTGGAAGTATACTGGAAGTTAACCAGGTAGCTTGTGAGAGAATGGGCTATACTCGCAATGAGTTCCTTAAGATGAAACAGATGGACATAGATGAGACACTTGCAATCAAATCTCTTTTTAATCGCATCAAAGAATTGCTTGAACTAAAGAATAACATCTTTGAGACGGTACATGTAACTAAAAGTGGTGAACATCTACCTGTGGAACTCAGCAGCCGGATTATCCAGTATGAAGGAAAAAATGCTGTACTTACTATTGCTCGTGATATTAAAGAACGTAAACGCATTGAACAAGCTCTTAAAGAATATGCTGAGCAGCTTGAACATTCCAACCAAATAAAAGAGGAAATGGAAAGAGTTGTAAACAACAGTCCTGTGATTGTCTTTAAATGGAAGCCCGAAAAAGATTGGCCTGTGAGTTTTGTTTCTGAAAATGTAAGTCAGTTAGGTTATACTGTTGAGGATTTTACTTCTGGCAGAATAAAATATCTTGATATATTATATCCAGGGGATCTCCAAAGGTTCCATCCCATGCTTGAGGAATATAAAAACGTTCATTCTGATCAGTTCAATCAGGAATACAGGATATTTACAAAATCCAAGGATGTCAGATGGGTTGATGAGCGAACCTTTATCCAGAGGGATCAGTCAGGAGAAATTAGTTTGCAAGGAATTATATTGGACATCACTGAGCGCAAAAAGGCTCAGGAAGCTCTTTTAAGGGCTGAAGAGATCCGTAAAAAGGAAATTCATCATAGAGTTAAAAATAACCTGCAGGTGATATCAAGTTTGCTGTTCCTTGAAGCTGAAAACTTCAAAGAAAAGGAAATAGTTGAGGCTTTTCTGGATAGCCGAAACCGTGTGAGGTCAATGGCATTGATCCATGAAGAACTATACCAATCGGGGGATATGGCCACAATTGATTTCGCAGATTATACCCGAAATTTACTGGATTTCCTGTCAAAGTCCTATTTTATGGAATCTAAGTCGATCAAGTTGAATTCGAAGATAGGGAATGTTTATTTGGGAATGGATACTGCCATTCCTCTGGGAATGATTATAAACGAACTGGTATCCAATTCCCTTAAACATGGGTTTCAGAATGCAGTAGAAGGAAATGTTAACGTCACTCTTGAGCTTAATGGTAATGAATTCACTCTTGAGGTAAGTGATGATGGAATAGGATTCCCTGAAAATGTCGATTTCAGGAAAACAACTTCTCTGGGCTTGCAGCTTGTAACGACCCTTGTTGATCAGATAAATGGAACTATTGAACTTGAAAGGACCAGAGGGACATCTTTCAAGATTCATTTTAAAGAGTTAAAATGTAAGGTTAAGGTGTGAAAATGACCGACGCCAAGATACTTGTAGTTGAAGATGAGAACATAGTTGCTCTAGAAATAAAGAAAAGATTACAGAAACTGGGTTATATAGTCCCCGGTGTGGCGTCAACAGGTGAAGACGCAATCATCAAGGCTGAAGGAATCCTTCCAGATCTTGTTCTGATGGACATAATGCTCAAAGGTGAGATCGACGGCATACGTGCTGCCGGAGAGATTCGTAGTCGTTTTAATATGCCTGTGATATATCTTACTGCATATTCGGATGAAGAAACATTAGAGAGAGCAAAATTGACCGAACCCTATGGCTATATTCTCAAGCCTTTTGAGGAAGAGGACCTGCGCACAACCATAGAAATTGCACTGTATAGACATCAGGTTTCAAGTAGAAAGGAAAGTCAAAAAAGTCCCTGATTCAGAAAGACATTTGGTACTCGAATGTTGTATTGCCAGCAAGACACTAACATTCAATTTCCAAAAAATGATAGAACTGGTAAAGGCATACAATATTAAAACAAACACAATTATGCTGCAAAAATGATCTCTGGCTTTTGATCTTATTTATTATTCTTGTTCTTGCCAAGTTCTTGAAACACTATTTCCCTGAACTTTATAGCATCCTCAAATCCAGGTTTGATTTTTAATGATTGATTAAAAGCTTCGAGGGCTTCTTCATACCTTTTTTGCTTAAAAAGTATTTTTCCTTTGCAATACCATGCCTCTGCATTATCCATTTGAATCCTTGAAGATGAATTAAGTGGGATCCATGTGAACCGTGGGAACTGGAATTGAAGGGGATGAGAGCATGCTATGGACTGGTCAAAAGCCGCAAGTGCAGCTTCATAATTTCTAAGTTCTCTTAGTACATTTCCCTTGCAGTACCATCCTTCGGGAAAATCCCCATATTTTTCCAATGCAGTTTCCAGATTAATCAAAGCTTCATCATATCTCTGAGCTGCATAAAGCACAAAGCCTTTTCTGAACAGAATTTCGGGATCATCTGGGAATTTCACGAGTATTTTTTCAAGAAGTTCAAGTGATGTATGGTATTGCTCCAACATATAGTGTGCATAGATTTTGCTGTACCACGAATTAATAAGATTTGATGTTAATCCTTTTGCTGCTTCATGATCATCATCGAGTTTGAGCATACATATCTCTTCTGCCCATAGTTGCTCTGCCAGATCATAAGCAACTATGGCCTGCTCAAATTTGTGCATCTTAAGAAGAATATATCCTTTATTATAAGCCTGCAACGCATCATTATGCGTCTTTTTGATGCTTTTCTTTGCAGCATCAACAGTAAAAAATTTGTCAAGGAATTTCATTGATCAACCCTCCACTGTGAACTAAGGATTAAATAACCCCTCTAAGACTGAATTTTTCATTTGTGACATCTTATGTTTTATTGTAGGAGGAACTTGGTTCAGTGGATGTGCTGCTGGCTTCAGGCATAGTCAAGGGTTCCAATCCTAAAGCAGTTCTTATATCTCGTAAGCAAGGTCTCATCATATATCTAAATACCAAGGTAAGCTAAGCCAGCTGATAAACAGCATGACAACAGCTATACCAGTCTTTTTGCCATGGATATGTTCATGTTGAACTATTCCGGATATAACATTAAGCCATGTGAAAATGACAATACCATGATCAAATTACTTCTGTTCTTATACCCTTAATCGGCATCCAATTCCATAAAGAATTCTTTCGACAACAGCCCAAACATTGTCAGGTTCCTTGTATACAAATATGCTGATACGGTAAATAACACTCTTTTTCCCGTCAAGGGGTATGTGTCAATGATCTCAGATCCAACTATATTCGAATTGTATAAGAGAAAATCCAATAGGATAGTAGGATCACTTTCTGATTCAGCATCTTGCCCGCGAAATACAGCATTATGCCATACACAGGGCTCATGAAACTGCGCGATTTCGTCACATTGAAATCAAACCTGTTACTTCTTGCTTAGCCATTCATTTTGCTGTTTTCCTTTTGGGGAACAGTGTGATCCAACAGTCATATATACTACATATGCACTATATGTAGCATATCCACTACATATATCTGAAATGAATTCAAGAGGCAACAAGATGAGAAACAGAACAATAGCAATACTTGCAATAGTACTTCTTACAGGGTTGGCTGCAACTGCCCTAGTAAGTGCTGAGACACCTCTCTTGCAGCGTGCTCCCGGTTATGTAGGAGGATTTTGCAACTGGGGTGCAGGTGTGAATGGATATGGCCCAGGTTACTGCACTGCCTATGTAGGTCAGGAACTCAAGGTGAAGACTGTAGATGAAGCTCTTATGATAGCCAAAGAGAATATTTCAGCTGCTGTAACAGAAGATGATATTTACCAGATGAGGAGATGGTGGGTAGTCTATTACACTGTAGATGACACTGCCAAGCAAGGCCGCATCGATGCATATACAGGCGAGGTTTACCCTGACTTCTTCGCTTCACAATATACTGCCATGGGCCAGTATAGACAGGGAATGGGCAGGGGTTATGGCATGATGGGTGTGAGGAGATATTAAATCCCATCTCCATTTCTTGAATATTATGAAGTGCTCTTTAAATCCGAAAAAACATATATTATTTATTAAAAAATGACTGTTTATGGAACATATAGAGGTGAATTTCTTGGTAGGCATGATGGGATATGGCATTTATGGCGGTTTCCTTGGTTTGTTTGTCGAACTATTGATTATACTTATTATAGTCGTAGTTGTGGTCATGTTGCTTAACAGATCTAATTTTGTAGGTTCAGGTAACAATGAGAGGCTCGTGAAGGTAGAAAAGGACGTGGAAGAGATCAAGAAAACAGTGGAAGAGATAAGGAACAAGCTCAATGAAATCTGATCTCAAAAGATAGACTTATAGCGATCGAAAGTATAATAGGGCTGGCTCAGAGATGGTTCCTGAATGACCCAATCACTTGAACAAATAGTACACATAGGGGAAGCACTGGCTCATCCAGTGAGAATACAATTATTGTACATGCTGTCTGAAAGGGAAAGATACATCTATGAGCTTGCCAAAGATCTGAATCTTTCAAGGCAGGTAGTGGACCTGCACCTCAAGCGCCTTGAAAAAGCAGGCTTTGTGGAAAGTGACCTGCGGCTTGAAGAGAACGATATGCGTGCAAAGAAGTTTTTCCGTTTGAAGGAGTTTGATGTGAAACTTTGTACAGCTGATCTGAAAGATATATTCAGATGATTCATTCTATTTTTGAAAAAAGGATGCTTCAATATATTTGTATTGAAGACCACTCCCCAGTTTTTCAGATTGCCGAGTTAAAAGAAGTCAAAAGAAAGATGGGGTGTGAGCGTTAGAAAAAAGCTTAAATCTTTGATGAGCTGCTTGACTCCAGGCAGTGGATTGTACAGTACATCTCCTTGCGTGCTGATTTGCTCTGAACATACATTTTACTACCGCAGTTCTGACAGGTTACAGTT
>MVQW01000310.1 GCA_002067265.1 Methanomethylovorans sp. PtaU1.Bin073
GATTATGTCGTCAGCGAAAGAATAGCGATTGAGAGAAAGAGTGCAGAGGATTTTGTAAATTCTCTCCTGAACAACACTTTGTTCGAGCAGATCTCCAATATCTCACGTTCATACGAAAAGCCTGCACTGTTAATAGAAGGAGGAGGATTGTTCTCAGCACGCCAGATCAGCCCTAAAGCGATACATGGAACTCTTGCTTCGATAGGAATAGACTTCGGAGTATCCATATTTTACACCCGGGATGCTGAAGATAGTGCAATGCTTATCCACACACTTGCAAAGAGAGAGCAATCTGATGAGCAGAAGGAGATAAAGCTTCATGGAAAAAAAGCCTCACAAATGTTATCGGAACAGCAGGAATACATAGTTTCTGCTATAAGCGAGATCGGACCAAAAGCGGCAAAAACTCTTCTTCAACATTTCGGAAGTGTAGAGAATGTAATGAAGGCAGAATATGAAGAGTTAATAAAGGTCCCTAAAATCGGACCAAAGATAGCTGCCAGAATAAGAGAAGTCGTATCAGGAGAGTATAAAGGATGATTCAAGATTACTATCATCCTTTTATTTGAATTACTTTTTCAGCCGGTCTATGATATCCAGACTCTTTTCAATAAGCTCAAGGAACTCCTTGATCTTACGTGGATCCTGCTCCTGCTGCATAGACTGTGCAAGCATAATGGTTTTTTTCTTCAGCATCTCTTCCAGATCTGGTAAAGTGCTGAGATGGGGTTCCTTACATAACGGGGCCTCAGAAGGCTTCTCGATGAGAGATGGAAATGAGCCTACTGAAGAAGAAACTTCTTTTTTAGGCTCTATGTTACCAGATATAGCGGAAGAAACATCCGTTTGTTTCTCCACATGTTTTTTCTGAGCTGCAACAGTAGGTTTCTGTCCCGTATCACATACAGGGCAAATAATGTTTCCTTTGTACCGGAATAAGGGAGCTCCACATTCTGCACAGTGCTGTGCTAGCATTGTACCGCCGACCTCAAGCATTCGTGAGATCTTGGATATTGATTCTTCGTCTTTTTGACTCATGTGTTCCTCTATTACATCGTCTTGAGATATATCATTGAGATAGTACCAATGAAAGTCTTTTTATACCATATAATGGTTTAGTTGTAACTTGATTATATTATTTTAGTGATAAGTCATCTGAAGGTGATTTGTATGGCAAGCGATTTTAAAGATGTTATAAACCAGTGTACACAGATATTAGAGCAGATCGCAAACGACAGTTCTGTTCCACGAAATATAAGGCGTTCTGCAACCGATGTGCTGACCACACTGAAAAAAGAGGATGAACCTCTATTTATGAGAACAACAGCAAGTATTTCTATATTAGAAGATATCAGCAACGACCCTAACATTCCATTACATACCCGCACCTTGATATGGAATGTTGCAAGCCAGCTTGAAACAATTCCTGTAGATGATTAATGATTCCTGTATGAGGAACATGGATGTTACCCTGTAAGGAGTACATCCTCTTAAACCCATTTCTGAATTTGTATTAAATAGGCTTCAGATGATTGTGGCCTTTAAAAATGTGTTAATGACACTATCCTTTTAATTGTAATTGTAGTAAATATAGTGGTCATTAGGAAAAATCAAGAAGGAAACATGATAAAGAGTATTATTGCAAACATAAGAGAAGAGCTGGAAGAAAAAGACATAGCCAAAGAGCAGGGTATAACATTATCAAGAGAAATAGTGCGTAATTGCAGAGTAGAGATGCAGCACATCCATAAGATGGAACTTGAAAAAGCTTATTCAATGATCCAAACTGCGAGCAGTAATATGAAAAAAATGGATGATGTACTTGAAAGTCAGCCGGATATATATTATGGAGGCTTTGTGGAACATGCCCAGCAGGAATTCACAGAGTGTAGTGTAATGTATGCCCTTGTTTCCGAAAATAATATACCCGAACCCAGAGAATTAAAAGTGGAGCCTGTGGCATATCTTAACGGAATGGGAGATGTGGGCGGAGAAATAAAAAGACATATCCTTGATCTGATACGCCATGGAAAGTTAGAGGAAGGAGAAAAATACCTGAGTATAATGGAAGACTTATACATGGGCTTGATGTTATTTGACTATCCTGATGCTATGACACATGGACTTAGGGCAAAGACGGATAGACTACGCCTGCTCCTGGAAACCTCACGCGGAGAACTTACAGCAGCAGTAAGGCAACAAAAACTAGAAATGGCTATGAAAACGCTGGAAGCTCAATTCTTATCTCACAAATAAAGAAATAAATAATATCGTGCCGAATAAATCATTATCAAGAGGACATCATTATGAAATTCGACCCTGAATATATCAAGGCATCAGCAAAAGAAGACTTTGATGCTGCATGGAACAACGGCAGGCAATATGTCAAAAGATCACCAGTTAACCAGGGATACCCATACATGGAACTGAACTATGGGAAAGTGCATCCTGTTTACGAGACAATATCACGCCTGCGTGAAGCGTACCTTAGAATGGGCTTCCATGAGATGATGAATCCTCTGATAGTAGATGAGAAAGAAGTGCATAAACAGTTTGGACATGAGGCACTTGCAGTACTTGACAGATGTTTCTATTTAGGAGGACTCCCAAGGCCAAATGTCGGAATATCCGATGAAAGGATCACTAAAATAAAAGAAATGTTGGGCGACATTGGTGAAGAGGGTATCGAGAAGATAAGGAAGATACTTCACGCATATAAAAAGGGAGACATAGAGGGAGATGACCTTGTACCTGAAATGGCAATGGAACTTGGTGCTTCGGACTCACTTATAGTAGAGATGATAGATCAGGTGTTCCCGGAGTTCAAGGAATTGGCGCCATTATGTGGCCGAAAGACATTGCGTAGCCATATGACCTCCGGCTGGTTCATAAGCCTTTCAGGCATATTGGAACGTGCTGAACCTCCTTTTAACTTTTTCTCCATAGACCGCTGTTTTAGAAGAGAACAGGCTGAAGACGCTGCGCGTCTCATGACATACTATTCAGCATCATGTGTCATTATGGACGAAGATGTCACAGTAGACCACGGAAAAGCTGTTGCTGAGGGACTTCTTGCACAGTTTGGCTTCGAAAAGTTCAGGTTCAGGCCCGATGATAAAAGAAGCAAATATTATGTTCCTGACACGCAAATAGAGGTTTTTGCATATCACCCCAAGCTTGTGGGTTCAAAGACAAAGTATTCTGATGGCTGGGTCGAAATAGCGACCTTTGGAATATATTCGCCTACCGCTCTTGCAGAGTATGAGATACCATATCCTGTAATGAACCTAGGGCTAGGAGTAGAAAGGCTTGCTATGATCCTTTATGGTGCAATGGATATGCGTTCTTTGACATACCCACAGATACCACAGTACTCACCATGGATAATGCATGACAACGAACTTGCAAAGATGGCATATGTGGAAAAGATACCTTCTACCGCTGAAGGAGAACAAATTCTTGCTGCCATAGTTAAGCAGTGCGAACTACACGGTCCTGAACCCAGCCCATGCGAATTTGCTGCATGGGAAGGCACTATCTACAATAGAAAAGTGAAAGTGTCAGTAGTAGAACCTGAGGAGAACACTAAACTTTGTGGCCCAGCAGCTTTCAATGAAGTATTGGCATTTAAGGGAGATATCCTGGGGCTACCCAATAACAAGAAGTGGGAAGAAGCTTTTGAAAATGATTCTGCAAGATCTGGCATAAGGTTCATAGATGCCTTCGCTGCCCAGGCAGCATGGGAAATAGAAGAAGCTGCAAAGAATGGCGAGAATTTGGTTGAAACCAGAGTAAGGATAGTTAAAGTGCCTTCTGAGATCAATGTAAAGATTAAACCTCTGGCTCAGCGATATATTACCAGCAACAATAAAAAGATCGACATAAGAGGACCTGTTTTCACAACAGTGAGGACAGAAATCGAATGATCTTTCCTTGCGAGCAGTTCGACCCTCAAGGAAGATCACTAGAAGAACTAAAAGAGATACAATGGAGAATAGCTTCCCAGGTATCTCTTTCTGACTATTTTGGAGCATTGGAAACAACTGCAGGCGCTGACTGCTCTTATTT
>MVQW01000311.1 GCA_002067265.1 Methanomethylovorans sp. PtaU1.Bin073
TTTTTGTCCACCGAGAAACTATTCAAAAAGGCTTGTGCTTTGCCGTATATCAGAAGGTGATAAAGTGAGCAAACCAGTATTAATGGATTTTAGTGCTACATGGTGTGGGCCCTGCAGAATGCAGAAACCTATTCTTGAAGAGGTTGAAAAGAAGTTCAAAGACCAGGTAGAGTTCAAGATCATAGATGTGGACCAAAACAGGGAACTTTCAAAGAAGTATGTGGTGCAGGCAGTACCTACACTTGTTATAGAAAAAGATGGTCAGGTAGTCAAGCGTTTCACAGGTGTAACTTCTGCCGATGTGCTAAGTTCCGAACTCAAAAAGGTGCTGTGAAACAATAATAAAGCACTTTATGTAATTATGCGCTTCAAGCCAGTAATATCCTGATCTCTATGCCTCAAAAGCTTATTGACATGGGAATATTGGCTTTTCGTCAGACCAACTCACGTGGGGGTTTCAAACCCCATCTTTCCCTCAGGTTCATGTCTGATGAAGGGAAACCAGTTACTTTTTCCATAGATACCACCCGAAGCCCTAACAAATGCCTGCAGCCAGATGCGTATCTTATAACGCATGCCCATTCTGACCATAATGGTAAGTCTGCGATGCTCTCAGAGCGTGCCCTCTGCTCGGATAAAACCGCAAAAGCACTTGAGATCCGCTATGGTAAAGCATACAAGGGATCAACGATGGGTGTATGCGATTCAATTGAAGTGGCTGGTGTCACGGTTCACACATTTCCTACTGGCCACACCCCAGGAGCTACAGCATTTTACTGGGAAAATGAAGTTGGCACACGTATTCTTATAACAGGGGATGTGAAGGATTATTCAATGCTTCCAAAGTGCGATGTGCTGATAACTGAGGCCAACTACGGTGATCCAGGGGATACTACGTGCTATTTTGAGGATGATATCGAAGGTCTTGAACAGTTGCTCAAAGACAACTCCTCTTCTGCTCTTGGTGCCTATGCATTCGGTAAAGCTCAAAGAGTTGTTGAATTGGTAAGATCCCTTGGTTATAGTGATGTTATTGAAATGGAATCCCAGTCACTTGAACTGACTCGATGCATGCTGGATAATGCAGGGGATGTTGTTGGTTTGGGAGAGGCTGGTGGTAATACCTTGTGTGTTGTTCCTCCGTGGGACCTGGATCGGCTGTCATGGCATACATCAAAGTATGTAATGAGTGGCAGATCCGATTTCAGGTATCCTTCTATACAGATCAGCGATCATCTGGATGTCAGAGGCCTTACAGATATGGTAAGCCAGATAGACCCAGAGTTTACAGTAGTCTATCATCCAAGCGGTCACAGACCCGGCAGATTCGCTGCTCATCTTAATTGCCTGGGCCTTGATGCTATATCCATAGACAAAATAAGTAATGTCTTGAGCAATGGCTTTATTTAGTTTAGTTCATAAGTTGGCGCATATAAAGCTTTATATAAGTAACATCCTTCTATACTATCCATTCCATTGATATTTTCAGGAGATACAGCCATTGAAAAAAGAAGCCAGGCAACCATCCGGTAAGAATAAGCAAATAAATACCCAGGATGCATCCGAGGTAAAGCAGGAGAAGTCTGCAAAAGGGATCCTAAGTGTGAAGCAAAGGACCCCTGAGGAAAAAAGGAAAGCACATATGCAGGGTATTATCAAGACAGCAGTTGCCTCTATTCTGGGAATAGTTGCCGGTATCCTTGCCAATATGCAGTATGGTATGGGAACTGAAACAAAATGGTATGCTATTCTTACCATCGTTGCCATTCTGGCATATTATGCCCAGAGATTAATTTATCCGGCCATAAAGATCAACACTAAAGAATTCGGTTTCAAGGACTGGTTCTATGTTGAATTCCTTGTGGTGGATTTCTGCCTTGTGACGTGGACTCTTCTCCTGAACTGATACTACTTCCTATATTTCATTTTTTATTGACCAGTGATTAAAATGCGAATAGCTATACTTAACAAGGACAGGTGTCAACCACGAAGGTGCAGTCATGAATGTGAAAAATACTGCCCCAGAGTAAGAACCGGTGATGAGACTATTATTTTTGCAGAGGACGGTAAGCCGCTGATCTCGGAAGAGTTATGTGTAGGCTGCGGTATATGCATAAACCGTTGTCCTTTTGATGCTATTATGATCATCGGTCTGCCGGAGGCCCTCAAGTTCCCAACTCACCGCTATGGTCCCAATGGCTTTGCACTTTATGAGTTGCCTGTTCCTCAGAAAGGAAGAGTAACTGGTATCCTGGGTCCTAACGGTATCGGTAAAAGTACTGCAGTGCAGATTCTCTCCGGAAGGTTGGTCCCCAATTTTGGAGAGGAGGGAGGTACATGGGAGAAAGTATTGGAGCATTATGCTGGGACTGCTCTTTATGATTATTTCAAGTCGGTTGCAAATGGCACTCTCAAGGTTTCTCAGAAACCACAGTATGTAGACCTTATTCCCAAGGCTTTCAAGGGAAAGACATCTGATCTGCTTTCCAGAACCGATGACAGAGGAGTAATGGATGAACTGGTAGAGCGCCTGGACCTTTCACACATTATCGACCGCAACATAACAGAGCTCAGTGGTGGTGAGCTCCAGAGAGTGGCTATTGCTGCATGTGCGGCTAAAGACGCGGATTTCTATTTCTTTGACGAGATAAGCCCCTATCTTGATATCTACCAGCGTATCAACTGTGCCAAGCTCATACAGGAGATAGCGCAGGAAAAGGCTGTATTGGTAGTAGAGCATGATCTTGCCATTCTGGACATGCTGGCAGATATGGTGCATGTTGCTTATGGTGAGCCTGGAGGTTACGGTGTCATCACTCTTCCAAAAGGGGTGCGTGTGGCTATTAACCAATATCTAAAAGGTTATCTGCCTGAGGAAAACGTGCGTATTCGTCCCGAAGCTATATCTTTTGAGGTTCACCCGCCAAGGAATGAAACTGAGATCGATACTCTGGTGGATTATAGTAGTTTTTCCAAGAAATACAAGGAGGGCTTCTCTCTTGAAACTGATGCAGGTTCCATTAAGCAGGGTGAAGTCTTGGGTATTGTCGGACCTAACGGTATTGGTAAATCAACTTTCATGAAAGTGCTTGCAGGGGAGGTAGAACCTGATGAGGGCAAGCTTGATTTGAATATCAGTATTTCCTATAAACCTCAGTACATTAAGGCGGACGTTCACATGCAGGTCCAGTTCTTCCTGCGTGGCATATCCCGTAAGTTCGATTCCAGTTATTTCCAGACAGAAGTGATAAAACCTTTAAGTCTTGAGAAGCTGTATGAACGCTCTCTGCCGGAACTAAGTGGTGGTGAATTGCAGAGGGTAGCTATAGCAGCATGTCTGTGCCGTGATGCGGATATGTATCTTTTGGACGAGCCCAGTGCTCATCTTGATGTAGAACAGCGTTCTATGGTCACAAAAGTGATTAAACGTTTTGCTGAGAACAACGGTAAAACAGCCATGGTAGTAGATCACGATATCTATATGATCGATATGCTCAGCGAAAGATTGATCGTTTTTGAAGGTGAGCCTGCTGTATATGGTAAAGCTCATGCCCCATTGAGTATGCATGACGGTATGAACAAGTTCCTTTCGAACCTGAACATCACGTTCCGTCGTGACGAAGATACCCGCAGGCCCAGGGTGAACAAGCCCGATTCCCGCCTTGACCGCGAGCAGAGGTCTAAAGGTGAATATTATTATAATATTCTGGAGTGAGCCCTGAGGAATCATTCCAGCATTCCTTTTATTTTTCATTTAGGTTTGAAATCTATGTTAATCTGCTTTCAGCCTCAGCTTTCAGTCTGAGAAGGCCCGAATATATGGCCTTTTCCAGCATTGTTCTCATCGTACCGCGAAAAATACGGGTAACTATGCCTTCCCACGATTCTTCGGTCCTCACCAACGTTTTCCCGTTAAGTGGTTCCAGCTTCCAGACATGGATTGCATAGATAATCCCCAAGGTCTTGCCAGTCCAGGCGATCAGACGTTCATTCTCCACACTGCGGATAGTTGATTTGATCGTTCCTGGTCCTGCTTTCCATTGAAATGTCTTGCCTTCCTTAACTTCTCCATTTAATGAGGCATTATTAACTTCCGGATTCCAATTCGGCCAGTTATTGATATCTGTCATTATTTTCCAGATGACTTGTGGATTTGCTTTGATTTCCACTTGTCCTTCCACAAAAACAGGTGCATTCTTATTGGCCTTGAATGTGATTATGTTCCCTCCTCTGTTTACTATTGGATGTGTGATTTAAATCTTTATGCAACTGATTTTTAAAATGAGAATAGTTTCCATTTAGATATATGCTATTGCCATTTCCCGAATCAAAAGTGGTGAAAATTTTTATTCTAAGGTGGTCTCGATTGTAAAAAAAACATTAAGCAATATTAACTTAAGTGTAGTGATAATCATCCCCGCAGAGTGGATCTATTTGTGAAGTTGGGTGGTATTTAGGTGGTGGTACTTATCGCTTGATCCACATAAACGTATATTCTGCGGGGATGATAACTGTAAAGCATTGGATACCAAAAATTGACAAGCTTCTACAATGGTCAACAACCATTTTAACTCCGTCTCTAATATTATCTATATGTCATCCTCCTGTATACAACTTGCTAATCTTTAAGTAAAAAACATAAAAAATAACTAATGTGCCCTTCTTTGGAATCTCATCTGCATTATGCTTACGATGCACAAAAAGTGAGGTACAATTATCATATGTCCTCTATTATTTCTCCTGTCCTGTCATAGGTAATTATTCCTGATGGTAATTGCCTAGCGAAATCAGAGGATCTTAGTGTTCTAAGAAGGCTTTTTATCTGTGGAATATCCATTATCTCTCTATTAATAAGGAAATCAAAATCCTCTACTGTAATAGGTATAAATTTAAGTCCCATTGTTTCTGCAAAGGGCCTTATTCCAAATCCTACTTCTGCTTTACCACTAGCTATAGCCTCACAAACTGCTCTATGTGTCCTTAGGCCGGAGTTATAACCGGGTATTGTCTTTACAAGCTCTGCTTTTGTAGTACTCTTTTTAACAGCCAATTCTTCCAGCAGTTTATCCAGCAACGCTCTAGTGCCTGAACCTCTGTTGCGGTTTGCCAATTTCTTTCCAGGTAGATCTTCAGGGTTTTTAATATTGCTCTCAGGATGCACTATCAATCCTTGTTCTCGTCGATACCCTTTTACCAACACTGCATTACGGATTCCCATACTTATGATAGCTTCAAGATTGTATTCTTCGGACCCTGCTATATTGATACCTGCGATATCGGCTATGCTATCAGCCATAGCGCTTAATCCACGGCTGGAACCCATACTTATTACTCTGAAGTTCATTCCTGTAAGGTCTTCCAAAAGATCAATGCCAGGACATTGTCCTCCAACGAACATCAGATCAACAGGAGTTATATTTCCAAAAA
>MVQW01000312.1 GCA_002067265.1 Methanomethylovorans sp. PtaU1.Bin073
AATTACTGTCATCCTTGCAGCAGTCATTGCTGCGTTCGTGTTCGGCATGGGACCACCAGAGCAGGCACCACAGGCAAGCCTGAGGGCAAGTGGAGTTATGATGGATGGCGAGAATGCTATCAAACTCGAACACCAGGGTGGAGATGCCGTCTATCTTGACGCAACTCACACAAAGGTACTGATTGACGGAACAACAGCTACTACAGTATTAGCTAATGCAGATACTGAAGCCTTTGATGCAGGAGAATTTGTATACTTATTCAACGTGAGCGGTGTATATTATATAGATACATTGAACACAACTGATACAAAAGACCCACTTGCAACAAGCGGCGATTCAGTAAACGTCAAGATTGTAGACGTTAGCAGCCAGCAGATGATTGCTGACCTTCAGGTCAACTTCTAAGCCTGAACACATGGAAACCTAAGGAAAAGGGTGCAGCAATGCGCCCAAACTCCTTTCTGAATTTTTTTTACTACAACGAGCTTATTACTGCCTTATTTTGCGTATGGCATAGTATCGATGGACACTATGTTTTAAGAGAATCCTGATTCTAATCTGAAAGTTCACCTCATTTTAGATCACGACACGCTGAATTGAACCGTGATGATTGAAAAGCTGACCTTAATGTATAATTTTAAATGGGATATATGATCTCTGTGATCACATAGAATGATGAAGATCGTAGATGAGATCTGCATTTATATACATTATGCGGTAACAGCCAGGGATTCGGAACCAACGGGTAAGTTCATAGAGTTAATTGCTGATGCCTCGGTGATCCGTGAAAGTTCAGCATTTCTTTTAAGGACATTTAAGGTGATCTCTACGACAATTGCTTGCTCAGTTATTGTTACCTCTGCAGCCAGTGATTTATAGTGCTGAGCATCGTACTTGCTGATGCCAAACCTGTTCGAAAAATCCAGGATCTCTATACCCATTATAGAATTATCCTCAGCAATGTCCAAAACGATCCCATCTATATCTATAGATGACTTATATTTGAGTTCTCTTGTGTAAGTAAAGAAGCTATCATTCTCTATATCGTAATCAGCAACATCGCCTTTCCTTTCGATCCGGGCTTTACTCATCTGCTCTCACCCTCTTTTTTGATGCTTCTTTAAAACATGAAAGATGCTGTCCAAACGTGTAGATATTTAGGGATCCCATTAATGACCCCAATTTTTATGTTTTAGGGGAATTATTAAACGACCACACTACTATGAAAGTTTACCAGAGAGAAATGAGTATGATCCACTTATATGTGGATTTACACCGGACTATTTCTACAAAGCCAGTTTTATTAAAACAGGATTGTACTTGTGGTAAATTCACAACACATCTTACAATTCACATATCGTTAAAATATTATGTTGCATTCCACGATTTACATTCAGGTTTTATTAAATAACATTACTTTCATTAAGACCTTTTACCCGGTCTAGAATTACTGGGGCTAAATCCATAGGGGATCAAGATCCCACAAACTTCCCAGGAAGGTGTCAGCACATTCTCCTTCTTTCCAAGCTGACATCCTTCCGCTCTTCATGGAGAAAGGTGCAAGGATTTTACGGGGTCTTTCTGTCATTATGCACACTTGTACTCTAAAACTTCTGGACGATGCCGTGTTTTAGAAATACTTCGATATGTTGATATACATGAAAAATAATGATAAATATGGGAGCAAAACGTACCCACTCAAAAGGGAGAGGGCTGAAAAATAGAGGATCGGGCCGATGAATCCTTGTATTGGGTTCATTGGATTCGATCCAGACTATGTTCCTCATGTTTCTCATATAAAGTCTGGGTTTCTTATGAGATCTGAAAACCTGTGGAATAATTCTCCAGAATGTAAGAATGAGACCTATCGTTCATATTTTTCCATGATGATTTCAACAAGTATATATACAATATAACAACAATTCTATTTAATGCATAGTGTCATTTATAGGAGGTTTATGCTATGGAAATTGAAAAGCTTTTGAAAGATAGCTGGGAGATCTTCCAGAAGAACATTGTTGCATTTATTGTCGGTACGCTTATAGCAGTAATAGGATCAATACTTATTGTAACTATTGCACCGCTGTTCTACGGTGTCACATACATGGCAGTGAAGGGAATAAAAGGCGAAAAGGTCGAGATAGGCGATGTCTTTGCAGGGTTCAAAGTGCCCGGAGCCTTTGTGCAAAGCTGGATAGTCGTTATCATCTACCTGGTACTGATGGTTGCAGGTTCCATGTTGCTGGGAAGGGTCGGAGGCATTGTTGGAATACTGCTGATCTATGCTTTGCCACTTCTGGTCATGAGAGGATACAAAGGGGTAGATGCACTTAAGGAGAATTTCGAGCTAATACAAAAATACCCTGTAGAAACCATAATTGTATTCCTTGTGTTCTTTGCGCTCAACTTCATTGGCAGCCTTATATTGATCGGTGCGCTCATCACATTCCCACTTAGCCAGATAGGATATACCCTTACGGCAAAGAACCTGGCAGGCAACGGTCAGCCAGCAGCCTACATAGAGGGATGAAACAGGTTACGATCGGAACAAAACCCTTTTATTTTTATTTTTTAGAATAGATATATATACTATTTAATTATAATTATATTTAGTGATATTGTCATCCACAGGAGGCTAAAATTATGGAGATAGAAACTCTCTTAAAAGATAGTTGGGAAATTTTCCAGAAGAATCTGGTCGCGTATATCATTGGTGCGCTCATAACAATTTTCGGATCGATCATTGTTATTACATCCGCCCCATTGGCCTATGGCCTTGCCCACATGGCTGCAAAGGGAGCGAGAGGAGAGACCGTAGAGATAGCTGACGTCTTTGCAGGGTTCAAGCCTGATAAGTTCATACAGAGCTGGGTTTTGTTCCTGATAATAATGATACCTATATTTATAGGGTTCCTGCTCCTGATCGTTCCGGGAATAATAATCGCTATAGCCTTCAGCATAATTTTCCTATATGCACTGCCATTGATGGTGGTCAAGGGTGCCGGTGCGGTGGATTCCCTGAAGGAGAGCCTGGAAATAGCAAAGGCCAACCCCCAGGACACTATAATACTCGTAGTAGTGGTTATGATCCTCAATGCTATCGGCAGCGCCATATGGATAGGGACCATCCTTACGATGCCCTTTACAATGCTGATGCTAATCCTTGCACTCCCCATGGTAACAGGTGCAAAGCCTGAAATGAATGTGCAGGACGCTACCATATCAGAGGCCTAAGACCGACCTGTGAAAGTATTCACAGGTTCACTTTTTTTGCATTCTTTTATCTTTAGAGGATTTCGAAAAACCCCTTTATTTGAAAATAGTCTTATATGCCGTATATAAATGATCAATAAAAAAAGCATTTTGAACACAATGTCGTGAGGACTCAAACCTGTTATTCTCTTCTTTGCACCTTAGCTTCCTAGCTCCTTTGTGTATAATAGTATAGTAGAGAATATAGTGCCCATATTCGTTACGGTAAGACTATTTTAACGCAAAGACGCAAGGTCGCAAAGCATGTTATCCTCTTCTTTGCGCCTTAGCGTCCTTGCGTTGATAAAAAATGGAGTGGACCTATCAAAAAAAGGTTTATCGATATCTTCTTTATTATGACCTCTATCCGTACCTGCTGCATGTACACTTAAAAGGCTAAGCATCTGGCTCCACAGCGGTCATAAAAAGAACTGAGTTCTCAGATATTGTATATCTCCGAGCTCTTTCTTACTTTTTCAATATCCCGGTCGATAACGGACAGTTTATTCTTGTCCACTTTGATCCCCGCAAGGTTCTCAATGAACCAGATAGACTTCACATGGTCGTCC
>MVQW01000313.1 GCA_002067265.1 Methanomethylovorans sp. PtaU1.Bin073
GTTCAACGGGTGGTAATGGAATAACAAGTATAACTATGGAACACAACAGCAGTGATCTTATTACTCCTCAAGAGAAAGTGGATGTTACAGTTCAAATAAATAGTGTGTATGCCAACCAGTGGGAAAGATATCTTGAAGAAAATGGTTTTGATATAATTAGTTCCAGCTCATCAAGTGTATCTGCTCGTAGGGCTCAAACTTGGCTTATTATAGGTAGGCATGATGTAGATGTTTCAATAATGTGAACTTGAATATTATTTGGTATTTTCAGAACTACTTTATGTGTTAGACTACTTTATGTGTTTTCGGTGATTAGCACCCGAATATCGATAGGTATTTATCTGAGTTGGCTTATCGTATATTCGATAGTTGCTATTTAAATAGTAATGACTTTCACAAAAGCACGGAGAGTAAGAAATATGGTAGCAGTAATCAATGTCAGTGAATGTGTAGGCTGTGGAACATGTATTGATGAGTGCCCTGCAGAGGCAATAACACTAAACGGTGAGAACATTGCAGTAGTAGATGCAAATGAGTGTCTGGACTGCGGTGCATGTGTTGATGTGTGCCCAACCAGTGCTATCTCAATGGAATAAGTCTCTATTATTCCTCTATTTTTTGTATAGTATCCCTTATTTGAGGTTATAACATGGCAGAACCAATCAGAGCTGGAATCTTGGGTGCTACAGGAGCCGTCGGGCAGAGATTCATTCAGGCGCTTGCTGACCATCCATGGTTTGAAATTACATCCCTCGCTGCATCAGATAAAAGCGCTGGCAAGAAGTACAAAAATGCAGCTAACTGGAGGCTGGATGTAAAACTTCCGGATAGTGTTGCAGATATGGAAATCGTGCCTGTAGATCCTTCCAAGGTTGATGCAGATGTTGTTTTTTCTGCATTGCCTGCAGGTCTTGCAACTACTGTGGAAGCAGACTTTGCCAAAAATGGTTTTGCTGTGGCAAGCAATGCTTCTTCTCATCGTATGGAGAAAGATGTGCCTTTGGTAGTTCCCGAGGTCAATGCGGATCATCTTGGTCTAATTGAAGTACAGCAGGATAACCGAGGTTGGGATGGGTATATCATTACAAATCCTAACTGCTCCACAATTATGCTGGTAGCTACACTCAAACCTCTTATGAAATTTGGTATCCAGAATGTAACCGTAGCCACAATGCAAGCTATCTCTGGTGCAGGTTATGATGGTGTACCTTCAATGGCTATTCTTGATAACGTGGTTCCATATATCGGCGGTGAGGAAGAAAAGATGGAGACCGAACCTCTCAAATTATTGGGTGAGTTCAATGGATCAGAGATCATAAATGCTGATTTCAAAATGAGTGCCTCGTGTAACAGGGTGCCTGTTATGGATGGTCACACTGAGTGCGTATGGATCTCCATGAGGGACAACCCAACTCCTGCGCAGGTAAGGCAGGAATTCCTCAACTTCAATCCACATTTGGGAGACTTGCCCACTGAACCAGAGCAGGTGCTTATTGTAAGAGATGAGCCTGATAGGCCACAGCCTCGCCTTGACCGCAATATGGGTAGAGGAATGAGCGTCAGCGTAGGACGTATCAGAGAAGGTATACGCTATGTTCTGATGGGGCACAACACTGTTCGTGGAGCAGCTGGTGCTAGTGTGCTCAATGCTGAACTCCTGCATAAGCAAGGTAAGCTCTGAACGTAGAAACATCTAGTGAGAACTGATGCCGCGTCTGATATTATTCATCTTGACAGTTTTACTGGCAATGGGGATAATATCAGTTGCTGTTGCATCGGAAGTAAACACCATTTTTGAACTTGAATTAGTGCCACTATCGGAGATTGTCAATAATCCAACAGCATATGATAGTACGATGGCTTATCGCAAGATCAGCGTTATCGGAAATATATCTGAGATTGATAAACATCTAGTTACCATTAACCAGGATAATTATGAACTAAAAGTGGACAACACTAATGATCAGTTACTTGTAGGTTTTAATGTAGGAGATAGTATCAAGCTCACGGGCCAGTTTCTATATGATCCCATGGGTACTAGTATGTTTTATCCTAAATATACAATGCATTATCCTATCGTACAGATGGGTGAGGTTAACATAAGTGCTATTGTTTCCAATGCATCAGAGTTCAACGGGAAATATGTTACGGTGGCAGGCAATATAACTGAGATTAAGTCAACAATAGGAGGATATATTGTTGATCTTTCAAGTCTGGATAGTGACCAAAGGATCCGCGTATATTACTATGGGTCAACTGATCTCAAGCCCGGTGAGATAGTAAGTGTAACTGGCCTTTTCAATGGTGGTGGTCTGCATAGTGAACAGATGGGTATAAAACGTCCTCCTTTGTCTATTAGTACATTCATACCCGGTTTTACGGGTCTTTGGACTTTGTTTATTCTTGGATTATTAGTTATATATATGAAGCATGAATGACTTAAAACCTCAAGATCATCATGTTAATTGCATTATCAGTTGGAGGGTCTATTCTTGCAAAGGACCTTAGTCCTGAGGGTTTCCGTGCCTATGCCGATATGCTCAAGGAGCTGTCGAAAGAACACAAAGTAATTGTTGTCGTCGGAGGAGGCGTTGCTGCCAGGGATTACATCCGGACTGCAAGAAGCTTGGGAGCTAATGAAGCAGAATCTGATTATATCGGTATATCCATAACCCGCTTGAATGCACAGCTACTTATTACTGCACTTGGAGATGATGCATATCCAGAGCCCCCTATAGATTACAAAGAAGCCTGGAAAGCTCTGTCCTCAGGCAAGATAGTTGTTATGGGAGGCGTAATTCCAGGGCAGACCACTGATGCTGTAACTGCCATAGTTGCTGAATTCCTTAAAGCTGATCTGATTGTTATTGCAACCTCTGTAGACGGAGTATATTCTGCTGATCCCAAGAAAGATCCTAATGCTGTCAAGTATGAAACAATGACTGCCAAAGAGCTTGTAAAAATAGTAATTTCCACTGAGATGAAGGCCGGTTCTCAATCCCCAGTGGATCCGTTGGCAGCTAAGATCATAGAGCGCTGTAACATAAACACTATTGTGATGCATGGGGCTGATCCAAAGAACGTAGCAAATGTCATTATGCAGGAAACGAAAGGCTCTGCATCTCAAAAAGGAGTTCATCTGGGTACACGGATAATTGGATAAATTTCTGTGGTCGTTATGAGACTCAGAATATTTCTTACAGTTTTTTTCTTTTTTATCACACTGGTCTTTCCTGCTGCAGCTTCCGGAGAGGCTCGCATCATAGGCTTATATGCAAACGGAGATTTATGTGAAGTTACTATTGGATTTTCAGAGGATTTACGTAATGTAACTTTAAGATATGATCTGATGTCTGGTGATCAGCTGATCAATTCCAAAATACTTGAGTTTGGTAATGTGCCTGCAGGAAATATTACCAGAATTGATTTGTGGGACGATGAGCTCGAAGAGAACACCTGTGTTTTACGTGCACGGGTGTTTGTAAACGGAGCGCTTGCTGATAGCCAGCAGATCACATTTGTACATGGCAATGAAGCATTGCTGGAATTCAAAGTTGCAGGTTTCAACTCTGATAATAAGGGATCTGTGGTTGTTATCAGCCCTACTAACGTCTATCGACCTTCTGTAGTCGATCTAACCTTTGAGATCTTCAAGGCGAATGAGTTAGTTTATTCTGAGACCTTAGAGGATGTTTCTGTAATCCAGTCCATGGAGAAGAGCATAAAGTGGCCTATTTTGCTTGAGAATGAACGAGAGTATGTTACGGTGCTAAAAATACACAGTCATGAACCAGATATCACATCAGCTTACATTTCTGCTTTTACTGCAGAGCAGAATGTAGAAATAATATCTGATGACGTAGAATTGGATGAATATGGTGCAAGTATCACACTACAGGGTATGTCTCAGGTGCCTTTCTACGGGAAGGTCGGTATTAATTTGATGAACGGTGAGTCTAATATTTCTTTTTATGAGGAAACCGATGTTATCACATTAAATAAAGAGGATACTGTAGGTTTTCTCTGGGAAGATATTCCTGCAGGGAACTATACTGTGGAAATACTTGCAATTAATAATGAAGGCAGGACCCTTGATCGCTATGAGACTGCCGTGAGGATCACAGAATTGCCTGCAATCCAGACGGAACAAAATAAAGAGTTATCTGGTCTGAACATTGTTAACAGCATTGCAGTTTTCTTGACTGTTTTTCTCCTATTACGCATCAAAAGGTGATAAGATGCTTGATCTCATCATCAAGAATGCTACTCAACGCAAGGTGAGAACTACACTGACCATTTGTGGCATAGCACTGGGCATATTCGCTCTGGTGGTAATGGGAGCTATGTCCGAGAATTTTGGGCAGACATTTGAAAAGTCTATGAGCCTTACAAGCGATAAAATAAGGGTCTTTGCAGAAAGCGGTATTTTTGGCGGGGGT
Organism: Methanomethylovorans sp. PtaU1.Bin073; assembly: GCA_002067265.1. Next base: position 4,440 of record MVQW01000313.1, read on the forward strand.
CTGAGCGAGCATAAAGTTTCAGATGTACGGCGTGTGGCAGGAGTCGAGGATGCCTATGGGGTGCTGGTCACATTGTTCGATGAAGACCAGTTCGGTATGAGTGGCAAGCAGGTCCTAGGAGTTCCACCGCGCAAATCGAGAAATGTACTAGAACCTGTGGAGCTCAAAGCGGGTAGATTCCTTACAGCGGGGGATACATACCAGGCAGTGGTGGGAAAGAACATTGCCGGTGAGTACGATCTGGATATAGGCAGTACCCTTGTATTAAATGAGAAAAGGTTCACAGTGGTGGGCATTATGGAATACACGGGTTCTATCTTTGACAGCTATGCTACTATTCCTCTTGATACGGCTCAAGATGTGTACAATGCTGAAAATTCCATCACATATATCTTCGCTCAGCCAGCACCAGGGGTAGATGCTGAACTTCTGTCAAAACGGATCGAGCTGAGTGTAAAAGGAGTAAACACAATTTCTCCCAATGAACTGAAGGAGCAGGCAGGGCAATCTTTACTGATATTCAGCGTAGTGACCATAAGTTCTGCTATTCTTGCAGCTATTATAGGAGGGTTGAGTGTGATGAATACTATGCTCATGTCTGTTGCCGAAAGGACACGTGAGTTCGGTATTCTAAAGGCAATGGGCGCAGAGACAAAGGACATAATACTCCTTACCTTGGGAGAGGCTGCTCTTCTGGGTGTCATAGGGGGGATTATTGGCATCATTGCTGGAACTGCGGCAGCGTATGCTCTCAATTCATGGCTTGCAGCCAAAGGTATAGTCTTGTTTACGGTAACTTACAGGCTACTTTTCATTGCTATGCTTTTTGCGACTCTTATAGGGATGGCATCAGGAGCTTACCCTGCTTATAGGGCAGCGAGTATGAGCCCCATGGAGGCTCTGAGGCGTGGTTGAACAAATATTGCAAGTAGAAGATCTTTGCAAAACCTACATGCAAGGAAAGATCCCTGTAAATGCATTAAGGAGTGTCACTTTCAATGTTGAAAAGGGTGAACTTGTTGCTATTATGGGGCCCAGTGGCTCAGGAAAATCTACTTTGATGGCTCTGGTGGGCTGTCTTGAAAAACCTACGAGTGGCAAAGTGGTGATAAATGGTATTGATATAACTGCTATTCCTGACACGGAATTGCCCGGAATAAGGCGGGAAATGATAGGTTTTGTATTCCAGCATTATAATTTACTTCCTGCGTTATCGGCTCTTGGAAATGTGGAGCTTGCTATGAGATTCTCAGGTGTTACTAAAAAAGAGAGGCTTAAAAGAGCAGAAAAGCTGCTGCAGAGATTGGGGCTTGAAAAACGTCTGCATCACAAGCCAAATGAACTTTCCGGAGGAGAACAGCAGAGGGTATCCATTGCAAGAGCTATTGCAAACAATCCTTCCATAATTCTCGCGGATGAGCCTACTGGAGAGGTAGACAGTAGCACAAGAGACAAAATCATAGAGATTTTCGAGGAATTAAGTTTGCAAGGGCAGACTATCATTATAGTGACCCATGACCCGGAAGTTGCAAAGCACTGTGACAGAGTTATCCGTATAATGGATGGAACGCTGTCACAGGAGGAGAGAAGAAATAATCAGCAATATGCTACAAGGTAAGCAGTGTCTTCTGTTTTCTTCTCGGTTTCTGCAGTAGTTACTGAACCTATTTTGTTTCTTGATTCCTTCAAAGCTACCAGATTCATTTCAAGCTGTTGGATCTGCATCTTTGCCCTTAGTACCTTCTTATTTTCAGCCTTCAGTTTTTCCAACAGTTCTGCCTTCTTTTCTTCGCTAATGTTGGAATCAGAAATCTGTTTCTGATACTGCTGAGATACTAAAGCATACTTCTTGAACATTTCATGGAGGGTATCCAGGTTCTTTTCAAGATCAGTTATTGTCTTGTCCATGCCGATCGCTTCCTTCGTTTTTTGAATTTGTTTTATTACGGCTTATCTTTTCACTTAAGCTCTAGTTGAAAAAAGCAAAATATATTATATAAGGATTTCTATACAAAACAATATACTAATAGTCATAATGATGAGGTATTTGATGTTAGTAGCGTATAGAACTCTAAATACTAAGAAAAAAAGTTAGAAAATAAGCTTGGATAGAGGATTTAGCAAACTCTATCCTAACTGTTGCATAGTTGTAATATTGCAGCTTCTGGATGGGAATGTATTACTTCATCCAGTTGCCTTTTACAGTCTGTGGGGATATTCAGAGTAGTATCTTTTTCAATGAAGTCTATTATGGATTCGTTTTCTGTGAGTTCTATAACATCGAAGTCGTTTACCATTAACATTACTTCCAGAATCGACTTCCGAATTGAATCCTCATCCTCTTTTTGAGAGCTGATAACGGCTTTATCATGATGCTTGAGTTCAGCATGCGCTTTTTCAATTTCAGGGGCTAGAATCTCCATTCCTGCTTTCATAGCTCTGGATGCAGCAAGTACCTGAAGAAGCAGTATTTCATCAGACTCAAACATATCTCCTACTTCTCTCATGGCTGCTATGCATCCCTCTTCAGCAAGTATTACGGGATCTATGCCTTTATCTATCCCTTCTGTTACAGCTGAGTTAATTTCCTTTTCATCAAATTCCTTGATGGACTTCCTGATCCTGAAGAGAACATCGTCCTTTGTTTTTTCCATATTGGTTTTTAGCACAATACTACCTCCTGCATCCCTCTATGATTAAGCAGGAACATTGTAATATATTCGACAAAAACCAAGTTGTACTTAAATCTGTCGAGGGCTGAATGTTCCTCAGTAATCTATCCTTCGCATTTTATAAAAAAAGAAAAATAATATGTACCAATCCACTATTAGTGAACAAAACAACATAAAATATAAAAATTACTATCTTGTATTGGGAAAAAGGAATAAATTATTCCAAAGAGATAAATGAATGCTAATACCTGCAGCTGCAGGTACTACATTTTACATTGAAGATATTATTCTCGCAATATCGTCGCCCACATCGGATGTTGTTGACGTGCCACCCATATCATAGGTCTTCACATTATTGTTAAGGATGTTCCTTTCAATAGCAGCAACAATTGCATCCGCAGCCTCTTTTTCTCCAAGCTGTTCCAACATAAGTGAACCTGCCCAGATAGTAGCTATGGGGTTTACTTTATTTTGTCCCTTGTACTTGGGTGCAGAACCATGTATGGGCTCGAACATACTTGTACCCTCCGGGTTGATATTTCCTCCAGGGGCCAGTCCAAGTCCGCCCTGTACCATTGCACCAAGGTCTGTAATTATATCTCCAAACATGTTAGGAGTAACAACTACGTCAAACCACTCTGGATTTTTCACAAACCACATGGTGATGGCATCTACATAGTTAAAGTCCGTCGATATTTCCGGATAACTTGAAGCTATGTCCTGGAATTCACTTCTCCAAAATCCATATATATCAGAAAGTACATTTGCCTTGTCCACTGAAGATACATGTTTCTTTCTTTTCATAGCAAGGTCGAAAGCGTATTTGATCACTCTTCGGGTACCTTCTTTTGAGATCATACCAATCTGGTAAGCAATTTCCTCGCTATCTGTCTCAATATCCAGGCCGAACTTCGCAGAATAAAGATTCCTTTTAACTTCCAGCAGGTTTTTACTAACACCCTTTTGGGCTTTTCCACCGATACCTATGTAAAAATCCTCGGTATTTTCCCGCACCACGGTGAAATCTATGTCCTGAGGAGTTTTTTCCTTTATAGGTGTCCATACACCTTCAAGCAATTTTATAGGCCTGAGGTTTACATACTGGTCGAAATAGAACCTTGCCGCCAGAAGAATTCCCTTTTCCAGAACCCCCGGTGCTACTCGAGGGTCCCCTATGGAGCCAAGGTATATCACAGGGTAATTGGAAAGTTCTTTGAGTGTATCAAGGGAAATTAGTTCTCCTGTTTGCAGGTAGTGATCAGCACCCATCGGAAATTCTATCCAATCAACATCAAATCCGAATTTCTCGCCTGCAGTCTCTATTACTTTTCTTCCTTCGGCAATGATCTCTGGTCCTATTCCATCGCCAGGAATTACTGGAATCTTGTACTGAGTCATATTCATTCCTTTAAATCTAGATATTATTTTTTTACTCTACCATCTTCTTGGCATACTCTATCAGGCCGCCAGAATTTACAATTCCTCTTACAAAATCCGGAAGTGGTGTGGCCTGATACTGTTCACCCTTTGTAATATTCTTTATGACTCCAGTGGCAAGGTCCACTTCAAGGGTATCTCCATCGTCTATTCTGTCCGTGTCAGGGCATTCCATGAGTGGAACTCCTATGTTGATGGCATTCCTGAAAAATATACGTGCAAATGATTTTGCTATTACGCAGCCGATCTTTGTTCCTTTGAGGGCCAAAGGTGCATGTTCTCTCGAAGATCCACAGCCAAAATTGTTACCTGCAACAATTATATCATTCTCTTGCACTTTCTTGGGAAATTCTGGTCTTACTCCCTCGAAAGCATGTGCTGCAAGTTCTTCGGGTGTGTTCATTATAAGATACCTGCCCGGGATCACAGCATCGGTATCTACGTCATCACCAAATTTCCAAACTTTTCCTTTCATATTTATCACAGCCAGACATATAATTATATTTATGATTGTAATATTGCCAGATTTTGAACTGACATCAACTACCTAAATACAATAATCCTAAATAATACTAATGTAAGTGGATAATAGTGTATATTTTCTCTCAGAATTAAGTTTCATTGTTTTTTTTCTGTTTATGGCTGGGTAATGCAGTTGGTTCATTACCACCGTGCCAGCTAAGTCGCGGCCGCATTCTTATCACATGAGCCGCTTCCGTGGTGTCATCAAGTATGAAAGCTATTCCTTGTTCCATTCCCATTTTTCGGATCGAATCGCCAATATCCTCCTTCATGTAGTTTGGTCTGAACGATTCAAGAGCATTGATATCTTCTGCTGCTGTTAGGCGGTGGCATATCAGTATGTCTGATTGCGAAGTAACTTCCGGGTCAAGGGCTGAAGGACGTTGTGTAGCAAGAATAAGTGAAAGTCCCGGTTGCCGGCCCTGCCGTAACCATTCATTGGTAAGTACGTCCGAAGCAAGAGTTTTGTTTCTGGTTGGTATAAATAAATGCGCTTCATCTATGAACATCCAGGTCATAGGTATGCCTGTATTATCATGTTCTTTCCCCATTAATATGCGTTCTTCGGATCTTCTTGCCTCTAAACGTTGGTAGTATATTTCCTTGCTGATATGCCCTACTATGGAAGCTCTGATATCCAGATCCTTAAGGGTACTGACATCCAATATAGCTGTGCAACCTCTGCGCACAAGATCATTTATATGAACTCCTTCTTCTGTAAAAACACCCCATGAAGATGCGGTTCTGACGTAGTTTTCAGCAGCACTCTTTGTCACAATGTCAGCTCTTTCATCTTCCAATACCTTGTCCATTATAGCATCAAATGAAAAATTACTGTACATTGATCTGAGTTCTGCGATAACTCTAATAAGCAGTACTCCTAGAGGTGATACTTCATCTATTTTGAAGATCTTGCACCATGCATAGCCATCCATTGAATGGATAGGTATTGAAAATGGAATAACTTCTATGTTTTGTTCCTTGTACTTTTTTACACTGCCTAAAGGGACAAATATTTTGATATCGAATTCTTTTGGGGTCAGGGACCATTGCTTAAGTAAGCTTTCCTGTGGTTCATTGGCTTTTTTCATTGTCCAGAATATTCCCATTGTATCGATGACAAGAGAAGCTATATTGTTCCTTATCGTTTCCGGAAGCAATGCGAGTTCTTCTATAAGGGTACCCATTGTATAAGATTTTCCATATCCTCTTTTGCCACATATAAGAATACAATGCGGCCCAAGAGCATCCAATCCTATATAAGAACCAGCTGAGCCATCCAGTGCAAGATATCTCCCAAGATTTAGAAGCCCCTGTTCTTCTTTATTTCTTCTTCCAAGAACATATCGTTTTTTGGCAACGCCTGCTCCAAAAGTATCAGAGATAGAATCCATAGACGGAGAATATACTATATTTATATATTTACCTTTCTATATTTGAAACCGGCATTTTGTCACTATACTCAATACCTTCAGTTTTCATATTTAATATGAATTCAGTTTAATTATACCTCTGGCTGCAAGCAGTCCCGTTGCTGCAGAGTTTACCAAGTCCCTGGAAAGACCAGTGCCATCCCCTGCAGCAAATAATCCTTTTACACTTGTTTGCATATTCTTGTCTACGGATACTTCCATTGCATAAAGTTTTACTTCGGGTGCATACAGGAGCGTAGAGTCAGAGTTGACTCCGGGAATGATCATATTAAGGGTGTCCAGGCCTTCTATTATATCCATAACTATCCGGTGAGGCAGAGCCATGGAAATATCGCCGGGAGTTATATCCTTTAAGGTATTCATTACATTATTTTTTGCAATCCTTGCTTCAGTGGAGCGGCGTCCTCTACGCAAATCTCCCATTCTCTGCAATACTGGTTTCCCTCCTCCAATGGTAGTAGCCAGTTTTGCCACTGATTTTGCGTACTTGATTGTGTTTTCCATCGGATGTGTTAATTCCACATGTACAAGAAAAGCAAAATTTGTGTTATCTGAACTCATAGTATGCATGGAATGTCCATTTGTAGCGATGAATCCCTGATAATTTTCTTTCACAACAAATCCATGCTCATTGGTACAAAAAGTTCGCACAAAATCATCATATCTGGAAGTACGGATGTGGAATTTAGGGTCATGGTTTATGCTGGTTACCGGGTCCATTATTATTGCAGGGACCTCTACTCTTACTCCAATATCAACTCCACTAAAACCTGCCTTTATGGAATGCTCAGCCACCAGCTGGCTCACCCATTCACAGCCAACTCTTCCTGGGCAAAGTAATACATTTTTTGAAGTGATGTGCGTTCCATCCTCAAGTATTACTCCTTTGCATGTGGAATCTATAATTATTAGATTGTCAACCCTTGTTCTTAGCATAAAGCGAATGCCTTTGATATCAAGATCATGCTTGAATCGTGAAATGACCTCTTTTGCGTCATCTGAACCTATATGTCTCTGCCTTATTTCTATGAACTTGGCACCCACTGATGCTGCCCTACGCTGCAACATCTCAACTTCTTGTTGATCTGGCATGGATATCTCGGTTGTGGCACCATATCCCAAAAATATCTCATCAACCTCTTCTACAAGTTTCCAAGCCTCGTTCTCATCATTTGTGAAAGCAGACAGGTCCCCGCCAATATCTGGTCTGAGGTTCAGGGTGCCATCAGAATAAGTTCCTGCACCACCGACTCCGCACATAATACCACAGGGTATACAGTGAGTGCATTTCATCTCAGGTTCCAGGGAACAGTGCCTGTCTTTAACATCGCTTCCCATGTCTATAATCAGTACGTTCAATTTATGGTCGGCAAGTTCTCTGGCAGCAAACATGCCTGCAGGGCCTGCCCCCACTATGATAACATCATAGTCAGGCCTGTTAAAAAAAGAGGTCATGCACATCATCCTTTCAAATATGAACGATATGCAGTATGTTTTCTCAAGATAAAATCTTATCCAGTTGTTTAAGTTTTCTGGCGAGAGCGATTTCTTGGGCTATCCGTCTTCCTGTTGAAAGTCCAGGTTCTATGAAGTCTGAATATGGAGAACCTCCCGGATAAAGGTTAGTGCCTGCAACTATACGGGCAGATATCTCAAAGACCTTTATCTCAAGTTTATCCGTGAATACTGTTTCAAGGCAGAAGGGGCCTATCATGCCGTCAAACAGTTTTAATGATTGTTCCACTACTCTTTCTCCAAGTTCGAATATGAGGGGGAGCAATGACTCTCTTGCAACGAGTGGAACATTTCCTGTGACCACGTATGTAGGGTGGATTCCAGCATCTTCAAGCTCCCGTGGGGAACCCAGCCTGAAGATCTCATCCGCATTTGATTCTACTCGCCTGTCCATGCTTAGCATTTCCAGAACACCTGTGCTTAGAGCATATCCTTCTGTCTTCAGGGGCGAGTAGAAGAAATGAAGGTAATACCTTGTGCCTACTATGAATTCCTGAATATTGTACTTCTGGGTCTGATCCACATTTTCTAGGAACTCCTGATAGTTCTTAGCAACAAAAAAACCACGCCCTCCTTTAGCTCCATGGTATTTTACCATAACAGGCCCGTTTATTTCTTCGGGCTTAACTAATTTGGGCATGTGGATTCGCGCACCTTCTAGCCATTCTCTTTCTTTATTCCTGTCAGATTCCCATTCGAGCACATTCCTGTTACCAAAAGTTGGAACCGGGAATTCCATGAATTTCTCTGTACCAAGGTATTCCACAAAAGAGCCATGTGGCACAACGATAGCATTCTTCTTCACAAGCTGTTCCGCTATTCTTGGAATTTCCTGGTAGTTATCTACTACAATGAACTCGTCTGGCTTTGCTTTAGGGAAAGCATTATAAAATTTAGGTGGTTTGCCGACGCAGATGCCAATAGTCTTGAAACCCTCCTTTCTTGCACCGTCGAATATCTGAAGGCTCGAGTGAGAGCATACAGTTGCAATTGCAAGATTATCCAGATCATAGGTTTCGATGATTTTCATGATTTGGTTTTTTTCTATCATTGTTGTGCCCCAAAAAGTTACATTATATTGTTCTATCTATTTTTTAAGTTTGCGGAATAATTCGATAACTGCGAATTGTTTGGTAGTTTACGGAAAAGTTATGAAGTTCGTGGCTAATATAGTAAAATATGGAAAAAACAGAGGATGAAAACAATAATTCCGATAAAGTATTGGTCTTACCTCTAAATGAGGACTCAAAAAAAGTGACACAAGCCCTCTCTAATGAAAAAGCTCTTAAAATGTTAGAGATGCTGGCAGACAAACCCATGTCTGCTACTACTTTATCTGAAAAGATGGGTTTGCCTCTTACTACTATCAAATATAACCTTGATAGTCTTATAGAAGCTGATCTCATAAA
>MVQW01000314.1 GCA_002067265.1 Methanomethylovorans sp. PtaU1.Bin073
TCCTATCCAGGGGATGATCTGTTTATCTGTGTTCCGTGCTACATAGTCTGCCAGATTCTTGTCAGGTGCAAAGATCACTTTCTTCTCTTTCAGAGACTTCACAACTTCAATAGCATTAGCGGAAGTACAGCATATATCACACTCTGCTTTTATCTCAGCCGTTGTGTTTACATAACATACAACCGCAGCATCGGGATGTTGTTGTTTGAGGGTACGTAACCCCTCTACTCTTACCATATCAGCCATGGGGCACCTTGCATCTATTTCAGGAAGAAGCACGGTTTTATTAGGACTAAGCACAGCAGCGCTCTCTGCCATGAAATGTACTCCGCAGAATAATATCACATCTGCATCAAGCTGTACGGCTTTTTGGCTGAGCTCAAGTGAGTCTCCTAAAAAGTCGGCAATATCCAGAACCTCCCCACGTACGTAGTTGTGAGCAAGGATCACAGCATTTCGCTTCTTTTTGAGTTCAGCTATCTTTTCGATCAATTCCCTTGTATCCTGCATACGATCACTGCATTGAGGTATTATTTTAATTTATATCTTGTCAAAGTAATCTATAATCACACAATACGTTTTTAAAACGCACTATCAATTAACTGCTATTTCTTTTTCAGGTACCTACTTGCAGTGGATCTGTTATCTTTTTCAATGTTGCAATAGCAGAAAGTGGTGCTAAATAACTGCTTTTTGGATTCGTAGGTGAAGGCACGTTCTCAACCTTTGAGGTTAATTTGCCAAAGGCTCCTTCCACTGTAATCTCGTGTATATTTCGGCTCAATGCGGGATTGGCTATGATTTTCACCTTTGTTTTTTCAAGACCTATCCCTGCCAGGCTTAGGGTGGCAGCTACATTCACATTTGCCGGGAATCCTTTTACAGCTTCGCTCGCCTTGCCTTCAAAGATCACGGTCTTGCTTTTTATCTCGTCCAGCTTGATGTTATTTTGTACAATAAAGGGAGCACCTGCCAATCCTGCAGGAGGTTTCTGTGTTGTTAATGTTACCGAATAGATTTGCTCTGAAGCTGCTGATTTAAGCCCATCGAGCCCTGCAATTGCACCTGATGGCAAGTATATTTTACAGTTCATTTCTTTTGCAATTCCATATATGGTTTTGAAAAGTTTTTCATCAGCAAAAGCTCCCACGCTCATTATCATTACATCGCACCCGGCGTGTAAGGCAGCAGGTACTACTTCATAGACTGCTCCCTGGGAAGCACATTCTACAAGCAGGTCTATATTTTGGATCATCTCTTCAATTTCCATTACCTTTGGCCGAAGATTGACCAGGGAGGCCTTAAGTCTTTCAACGTTTTCAGCGTTTCTATCATATATAGCGCAAAGTTCCATTTCTATCGCGCCATCATCGATCGCTTTACAGATGACAGTACCTATTGTTCCGCATCCGACAATTCCTATCTTCAGCATTATTGATTCCTTCAGGATATCTATTTAACCTGCAAAGTGCAGTTTCTTTCAGTATGGTTATAAATGCATCCCAATACTAACTTTATACATAGATTGTAATAACCTAGTATAACTTTATTATGTTAGGAGACACCACCTTGGATGATAAATTCGAAAGTTGGAACGAACTGTTCGTTCCTGAGTCAAGAGAAAGACATCGCATATCCTTGCGGATGTTCCTTGAAGCCAATGAGTCCCACGCAACAGCCGATGAGCTGCTGAATGAGGCCAGAAACGATAGGAAGAGCGATGCCTCGCCCGTAGAGTACATGTATGTCAGAAGACTTTCCAAGTATAAAAAATACTTGCTAAACCGTATTGGTAAAAAAACAGGCAAACCTCTCTCCCCGGGCACGGTACATACATATTTTTCCGATATGGTCGGTTTCTATGAGCATTTCGGTTTCACGGTGCCAAGGGCCGCACGCAAGATCATCTATGAAGACACGGACTCAAAAGTAAAGACACATACTGGTGTGGCAGTTAATAAACAAACGATTACTGAAATGCTTGAGAAGGCAGATGTTCTTGAAAAAGCGTTGATACTCGCTCAGGTAAGTTCTGGTTTATCAAATGCTGATCTGGTAAATTTGAGGGTAGGTCAGTTCAAAAACGGCAGGCATCCCTCCGGCATAACCGTTCTGAAGGATTTGCGCAGACAAAAGACCAGGAACACTTCTCCTGTCAAGTTCATCACGTTCTTATCCAAGGAAGCTACTGAGGCCATTGATGAGTACCTGAATTACAGAAACACTCCTCCAGTCCATAAAACACATAACTCCATGTTAAGCTATCATAAGCGCAAGGTGACCTCTGATAATAACTATTTGTTTGTAAAGAAGAAGATCGGAGAGCCAGTGCCAGGTGCCAGGGATAGTGATGCTTACAGGAAGCTATCAACGACTTCTTTACTGGCCATGTACCGGAAATTACACCCGCCAACAGGAGACTCTTTTGACTGGAACGATGTAAGAGGACATTTGTTACGTAAGTATTTCAGTAATGTTCTGACTCGCAGGGATGTACAGACAGATTATGCAGAAACAATGATGGGTCACAGCCTGGGCGGGTCCAGGGATTTCTATATCTGCCCGATATTGACAAGCTTATAGAGGCATATCTGAAGTGTGAAGCAGATTTCATTTTCACTAACAAGGAACTGTTGGAAGAGGCAGATGCAAGGAACAGGGAAGAGATCGAGGGACTAAAAGCGGATAATAAAGAACTGTTCGAACTAATGAAGAAATATAAACTAGATAATGAAATGACAAGTGAGAGCATACGACAGATGGGAATGGAATTCGAGGGTATGAAAACTCTGGTCGCTGCTTCTTCATTGTATGAAAGTGCAAAGGCAGTAGGTAATGAAAAACTCATGAAGCTGATTGAGGAGAAATTGAAGTCCCAATTATGAGAAAGTGTACATTCGGGGAAGTAGCATTACATGCTTCTCCTCTCTTTTTTACACATAACGCTCTTTTAATGTTGTTTATGAAGTATTCTTAATTTCTATGATTATCGATACAAAGCTTCAAGTTCCGCAATTTTAGTTATCTTCTTCTATATCTATATGTGTATTTTTGTTGTTCGATTCAGAAGAGAAAACAATTCCAAAGACTTGTATTCATTTCATGCTCGATTTGCTGGCCCATATTACTATAGAAACAATTTGATCTACAAAAGACTTATACAAACTAATGTTTCAATTCAATTGCTTACTCTATTATGGAAACAAAAGTTGAAAAAACGTTTATAAAATATTCCTCGATATGTTTTCCGCAAACAAGTGAACTATCGTGTGCGAATATTGCGCAACAAAAAGCTGATCAAATGAAAACATAAAACCAGATGGGAATTTGAATAACAAACGTTAGTTTGCATTAATGTTATTGTTTTGTTACTAAAAACCTTCATCTCCTAGTAAGCTAATTCGATATGCTGCTCAGGCAATCTTCAAAATATCTTGTAGGAAGTCTTTGGTGAAGACTTCTGCCTTAAACCCACCAAACATATCAACTTCACATTTTGTTGTCTCTATGCTTCTCTACTGCTGTCCAGACGGTCGTTAAAGGTAGAGGTGTACAGCCAATGTTACAGGTCCATTTTTCGATCTTGCTTTTTAAGGTACTTCTTCATGTCGCTTATATTTTGATCAACAAAGCCGATATAATTCAAATGCTAGGCAGTTACCTATGATCAAACTCTACAAACAGAAATTCATAATCTGTATCAGTTGTATTTCCCCTGTCAGAGGACAGCAGATCATAAATGGTCAGTTGATATTCGTTTGGGGAAAGTTTGGGTATCTTGCATTTTGAAGGACAAAGACCAATTATATTTATGGACTCTGTGCAGTTAAATTTATTTTTTGCCGTGTTTGTTATTAATCCCAATTTCCAAAACCATATTAGTTTGATGTAATATCCCTATGGGTTTTAACAAACAACTCCCACTTAGAAGGATAGATTAATTTTAGTGCTAAAACATGCAGCTTTTTTACTTGCCCTACAAAGAAAAAATATCGGAAGGAATTTTTCTGATGCTCTGTGTCCTATGCAAGGACTTGCCTACAGGCAAGGACGACCCGACAAGGGATGTATAGGTGTGTGAGTCACGTTGGGACCATCACGATGCAATAAATTTAATAAAACGCAGATGGAAAAGGTTCAAATAAGGCCTATATTTAGCGAGTTTTAGTATTTGCTATACCCTTAACTACCATTGATCATTGCCTATTGGGATTTGATAACCACTATCAATGTGC
>MVQW01000315.1 GCA_002067265.1 Methanomethylovorans sp. PtaU1.Bin073
AGTATACAGTTGGTTTTTCTTCATTAGAGAGTGCATTGGTTATGTCTGTGACCTTCTCCATGTTTTCATCCATGACATCCAGTACTTTTTGGCCTTCCTCTTCCTTGCCAATGATCTTACTGAAGGTTTTCATTTGGTTTTGGAGGTCATCAAGGCTGTCAATGTAAACTCCGTATACAGGAACATTGAGTGACTCTTCGATTGACTTTATGTCTTCACTTTCCCAGTCAGATGCCCAGAGTAATACGAGCTGTGGATCGACAGTGGCTATGGTTTCAGTGCTTGGCTGTGCAGTTCCTTCAGAAAGACGCTTTGAATCATAATTAGAATCAATGGCCCTGAAGAAAGGTGCTTTTGTATCTTCCTGCCAGACAGCTCCTATTCCCACGATCTCATCGGCTCCTCCGACAGCATACATGGAGTTCATAGCATTCTCAACAAGGAACACGTTCCTCTCACATGGATAAGGTATTGTGATCGTGCGACCTATATCATCAGTGATAGTTATTGTACTGTTTTCTGTATTAGAGTTGGAGCTATCACTTGAGGAGCTGCCGCTACTCTTTTTTGAACTACCCCCACTGCTGGAATAAGTAGAAGATTTTGTAGTATTGGTAGTTGAAGTAGTATTAAGAGAAGAATTAGCTGTATTCGCATTGGTTTCTATATCTTCCTGAATGCTCATCTTTTTATCATTGGTGTTATTTGCTGTTTCTGTGACAGGATTCACTTTTTCTGTGACCTGACCAGAATCAGAACTACTTTGATCTGCTGAGTTGCTGTCTGTGCAGCCACTTAGAAATACCGCAGCCACCACCATGATGGCTATGAATAGAATTTTTGTTCTACTAGTCATATTGCTTGTACCTCACAGTTTTCTCAGCCGGATAACTGCAATTTACAACTTGCTGATTTTGAGATTGTATTCTGTACACAGCAACATTAGACCAATTTGTTGCAAAATAACAGGTTCCGACTATAATTGCTGTAAATTGATGACTGGTATCAATTAATCATACATAAATGTAATTGATTATTAATTTAGTGAGATATTTATTGTGTAGATCAATACATATTATTACAAAAATTAGAAATAGTAATACTAAACAAAGTTTAGTATTAGAAAACACATTTAGTCGATAGAAGCTGTTTTTTTCGCAATAATCATCCTCATGGGGAGGTTATCACCCATTGAAATATCGATCATTTGTCTCACGAAAAGACCACATTGTTCTAACAATTCAAAAACAGCAGCATTGGTCATAAGGTGCATTTGCTGATGATCTTTTATTTTTTCCCTAAGATCAAGAATAAGAGTAGGCAGAGGAGATGTTTCAGAATCATCAAGTGTAAAGAGCTGAGTAATAAAAAGTCCATTGGGATTAAGAGCATCAGAGACTTTTTGATACAGGATCTTTGCTTCTTTAGGTCCACCTTCCAGCGAGAGGGCTTCAAAGATGATATCATATCCTTTTCCAAAATCGTCCTGCAGATAGTCACCGGATATGACACTTATCTGCTGATTCATGCAGTAGTTATCGACATATTCTTGAGACAATCCAGTAATCTGAGGCTGGTCAAATATAACAACTTGGATGTCTGGATTTTCCTGGGCAAAACCTATTCCAAAAAGACCATGTCCTCCACCAAGATCGATGAGGCTTCGAGCTTTTTTAAATTCGGGAAGAGAGGAAATTATACTGATTGTTCTTTGAAGGCGGCCATGCGTGCAATCTCTTGCTGTCCATCTAAGTGAATCAGGATTATATGCATATTTGAACTTTTCCGAGCTTAGTGGAGTATTCTCTACAAGTGCTTTTTTTAGATCCACCCACATTTCACGTTCTTTTAATGCAGATTCCAGATAGAGAGAATAATAAGGCTCTCCTTCTACAAGAAAAGGCATAAAGTCAGGATGCGTCTGGTAAAATTCTCCATTTTTTGAAAGCAAACCCATAGCAGTCAGTACATCCAGAAATCGCGCTGCTGTCATGGGATTGAGTGCCATATTTTCTATTAATGTTTTTGATGTCATCGGTTTTTTCAGTTTGGTAAAAAATCTCATTTCAAAGGCAGTAAATAATATCTGTGCTCTTTCAAATCCCATTGCAATTTCACGAATTATTTCTCCCATATATTTGACAGGAGGATTCAAGTTGATTAGTCGATCCATATCTATTGTTATTTTCTCTCAATGTATTAACACTTTATTGTATTAATAGCAACATTAGTCATACTTATAGAACTAATGCTGTTTTTAATTCAAGGAATTCATGAAAGAATCAAGATTGATAGTAACGAGAGACAATATTGATAGTGAAAAATAAAAATAAGTAATCGACGGAATGAAAAGGCTAGAAATCATTCCATCAGAGTTACTTATTATTTAGGAGCAAACATCATATGTGCTTTTATGTATAAAAACATATGTTTTTTGTAATACTATTGCAAACATAAATATGTCAACAAATTTATCTTAAGCGAATTGCAATGGACGAAATAAAAACCGTTAAAAAGACATATGAGGATGAAAATCGGCACCTATCGTTAGATAAATGTGATTTGAATAATATTCACAGAAACGGGACCTAGTATCAGTTGCTTTTAATATGATTATTTTTAAAATTTAGACAATTAATAGTAGTAGTAATTTATTGACTATTGCATGCAAAGTATTATTATCTTTTATTTTCATTATAATTAATACTAATTATATTGGGTGATTTTATGGAACAAGAACTAATGAGAATTGGTGTTTCACTTCCTGATAACCTCCTTACCAAATTCGATGGTATCATTGAACAAAGAGGTTATTCGTCACGTTCTGAAGGCATAAGAGATGCCATAAGGAGTTATATAACTCATTACGAATGGATGAACGATGTCAAGGGTAGACGGGTTGCCACAATCACGCTTATCTATGACTATATGAAACGCGGATTATCCAGCTCTCTTACTGAGATACAGCATGAATATTCATCTTTGATTAAAACCTCAATACTTGCTCATCTTGATCCTGATAACTGCTTGGAAGTTATAGTCCTAGATGGAGAGGGCCAAGATGTCAGGCTGATGGCTGAGAAGCTAATGTCACTAAAAGGTGTAAAGTATGTGAAATTGAACACTGCACTGCCTCCGGAAAGCAATAATAGAGTCCCAGATGATCTCAGACCGGAAACCGCTCTAGATCCCATATAACGTCTCTGTTTTTATCTTTCTTTTTTCAATAGTAGCTCCGATTATGTTGCATTCATACATATTAGACTAAAAATAGTATGGAGTATTACAAATACGTTAGTTTTTAATACTATAAAGTAATTATAGAAATTGCAACGGTGAAGTTGGTGCACACAGAAATTCCATGATGGGCTAATTTGGATTGGTGGGTTGAAAAGAGACCCGATGTGTACAACTTTTTTGAATTGGGGTGTTTTCACCCCACCCCTCCTATTATTCGTGACACAGTAAAGTTAGCTAATAATAAAATCCCATATGTGAGATGCATGTCAACAGAACTTAAAAGACCAGTGATTGAAAAGATCGTGAAATTAACAACCTGTCACATAGGACAGACAAAATGCCTATTTGACAACCTTGCCTCAAATGGACTTGAACTACATGGTCATCACATAATTGTAACTCATTTAGGAAAACAAGACCATGCAGACAAATATTCAATGTCATGCTCAATCGTGGGCGAAAACGAAATAGAGATCAACAAAAAAGCCAGAGAAATAGGGGATTTCATGCTTAACTACTGTATAGTTAAAGGTGTGGTTTGCAGTAACATCTGCCTTATAAATGAAACAAAAGACTTTGTTGAAGGACGCAAATGGGCAGATTGTGTGCATTTTTTTGTTGATGAAGAAGATGAACTTACAGAAAATGGTCTTAAGGAAATCATTTCAAAATTAACACTACTCAACTAAAATTTGTTAATTCATTCAAATACCTTTGTAAAATAAGAAGATGAGTATCCTACTATTAGTTTTAAAAGGATATTCGAATAAACTTGCGATATACTGTAGAACTTTTTTGAGCATTTTAAATACGACAATTAATCAACACATTACGTGTTCAATTTTTTTCGGGGAACTAAAATATTAATGTTAGATAATGGAATTGTAAACGCTACTGTATTTGATAAAAAATATTTTTCTATATAACTGCAAACATATCGGTATTATTAAATAATAGATTTGTAATATTTAGCGCACTTAATATTTAATATTAGTATTACTAAATAGAGTAAAAATTAAAGGTTGTATTATGAGAAATATAAAACCTACTGGAATGATAGGAATATTAGTATTCGTATTACTAATGTTCTGTATTGCTTTTTCAGGATGCACTGATAGTTCTGGAAGTACAAATACTTCTGTGAACACTGAAAATTCAGTTAATAGTACTTCGCAACAACTGGTTATTGGAGAAGTATGGGAATTAGGAGGAGTTGATCCTGGACTACATAGTTATGATCTGAACAACTTCCTGGTAATAGAGGGATTAACAGCTATATCTCCTGATTTTGAGATCCTTCCTGCAATTGCATCTTCTTGGAATTATACAGGAGATAATACATGGAGATTTAAGCTGAACTCAGCTGTAAAGTTCCACGATGGAACTACAGTAACTGCAAACGATGTGAAGTATTCATTGGATAGAAGTATGAAACTAAATCCAGAACTTGCAAGTAGACTTAACATTAAAGAGGTCAAGGTCATTGATGATACTACTGTAGACATCATTACTAATACCCCAGACGCTTCTACTCCTGCTAGAATGGCCTACGGTGCTGCAGGTATTTACAAAAATAATGAAGATACAGATGGTACGATCTCATCTCCTATAGGCACTGGCTCCTTCAAGTTCGTCAGTTATGATAAAGCAGCAGATACCCTTGTAATTGCAAAGAACACAGATTACAGAGATGGTGCACCAAAGCTGGATACCGTTACCATAAAATACGGAATTGGTGAGCCAAATACAAGAGAAATGGCTGTTGAAACGGGAGAAGTGGATATGACTACAGAACCCACACTTGGGTCTACTGAAAGACTTGAAAGTGATCCAAACCTGAATGTCACAATACACCCCCTGTGCCAGGGATACAAACTAAAGTTCGGTGATGTTTCAAAGGCTCCATATGACGATGTTAGGGTCAGGAAAGCCATTGCTTATGCCATTGATAGGCAAAACATCGTAGATAATGTCCTATTGAGAAGAGCAGCAGTTTCTGAAGGAAATGGTCTGGTACCTGGCCTTCCATGGAGAAATAATGACCTGGCAGGCTATTCCTATGATGTGCAAAAAGCTAAGGACTTGCTTGCCGAAGCTGGATGGAAGGACACTGACGGAGATGGAATACTCGATAAGGACGGAAAGAAGTTCACTATCACATTGTATACATGGCCACAGAGACCTGCTTTACCTGCTCTTGCACAGGCAACTCAGTCAATGCTCAAGGACATCGGCATAGAGTCAGAAGTCAGAATAATGGAATGGGATGCTATCAGTGACAGAAAAGAAGAATGGGGTATGATCTGGGTAGCTGGCGGAGATACATGTATGATGATTCCGGATCCCAGCTATTACTTGGAAGGTCAGTTCTATTCCGAGAGTAACGACTACAATTACAACAACTCTGAAGTCGATGCACTTATACTGAAAGGACGTACCACATTTGATACAGAAGAAAGGTATGAGGCCTACAAGGAAATACAAAAGATAGTGTATGAAGAAGACTGTGCTCAGGTGCCAATAGCTTATCACTATCTGATGGTTGTCACTGACAAGAATGTAAAAGGATACGTACCTAACCCGGCACACCACGACTGGTGTATCAACAAGGACATGTATATCGAATAAATACGCCATGTGAAGCCTGTGTTATCTTACACAGGCTCTTTCTCTTTTTTAGAGGAGTTAGTGATGAAATGCTGGAAAAAATTATAAAGCGAACAGTAATGTTCTTTCTTGTTGTTATTGCCTCTACTGCACTCGTGTTCTTTATGCTTCACAGCTTACCTGGTGAGAGCGCGGAGGTCATGGCCAAGTACATATTTCTGGGAAATGTTGAACTTACACCTTCCAATGAAGCAATAGACATTATCAAGGAGAAGTATGATCTACAAAAACCCTTGCTCTCCCAATATATTACATGGATGGGAAATGCAATACAAGGAGACCTGGGGAAATCTTTTCAGACCAATGACCCTGTAACAGAAGAAATCCTCATCAGATTACCTGCGACCTTGCTACTTGCTTTTTCAAGCATTGCCTTGTCCCTAGTAATCGGAATACCCGCTGGAATACTTGCTGCCATAAAACAGAACTCATTTACAGATTATTTCTGTAGTACCATATCGGTACTAGGCATATCTATACCAAGTTTCTGGCTTGCAATTCTTTTGATATTTGTATTTTCATATACACTTGGACTGACACCCACAATGGGTTATGGGGAGATTAAAAATCTAATACTGCCTGCAATTGCATTGGGTACTCCTGCTTCCGCAGTAATTACAAGACTTATGCGCTCAAGTATGCTGGAAGTCATGCGACAGGACTACATAAGGACTGCAATAGGAAAAGGCCTAGGCTACCGAATGATAATCCTAAGGCATGCTCTAAAGAATACATTCATTCCGGTCATTACGATAATTGGTCTTGAGTTCGGACATTTACTAGGTGGCACTGTCATTATTGAAACCATCTTTGCATGGCCAGGTATTGGCAGACTCTTAGTAACATCAATATCTGCCAGAGACGTGCCAGTGATACAAGGATGCATTGTTTTTATCACTATTACATACCTTGTGATCAATTTTGTGACAGATATATCCTACTCATATTTAGATCCCCGAATAGGGAGGAGTAAGAATTGAGACTCAAAGACATTAAGCTTAATGATCTATTAAGAAATAAAGCAGCCTTTCTCGGGTTTATTATAATAGGCATTTTTATTTTCACTGCAATTGCAGCAGATTTTATATCCCCCTACGATCCAAACAAGATAACGCTTGATGATAAACTTCAACCGCCTTCCTCAAAACATGTGCTCGGTACAGATCAGCTAGGAAGGGATCAACTCAGCAGAATGATATACGGAACACGGACAACTTTTGAATTGAGCCTCATTATAGTCGCTATTACTGCTTCATTTGGAGTACTTGTTGGAATCGTAGCCGGTTACTACGGAGGCATGATTGATGAGATAATGATGCGAATTATCGATATACTGCTTGCTTTTCCAAGCATAATCCTTGCTCTTGTCATAATCGGTGCACTGGGACCAGGAATTTTAAACACAGTCATCGCCATTTCGCTTGTAGGATGGTTGTATTATGCCAGGGTTGCCAGAGCATCTACATTATCGATCAAAGAAAAGGAATATATCGAGGGAGCTCGGGCAATGGGATGCAGTGAATTCTATATCTGTACAAAATACATTTTACCGAATTGCCTGCCACCCATTATAGTTCTTGTTACTCTTAATATGGGTGGTGTTATACTGACAATCGCATCCCTGGGTTTCCTTGGTCTTGGGGCTCAGCCACCAACTCCGGAATGGGGAACCATGCTTAATGAAGGACGTGAGTTCCTAAGAGATTGTCCCTGGCTATCATTAGTTCCAGGATTTTTGATAATGAGTTCTGTGCTTGCTTTCAATTTCATAGGAGATGGACTAAGGGATCTTCTGGACCCAAGACAACAGGTGATCAAATGACGCTACTGTCTATCAAGAACCTTAAAAGCCATTTCGTTACCCCCGACGGAATGGTTAAAGCAGTTAACCAAGTGAGTCTGGATATATTAGAGAACGAGACAATTGGCCTTGTGGGTGAAAGCGGCTGTGGAAAAACTGTGCTGGCTTTATCCATACTGCGCCTTCTCTCGGAAAATACGATAGTAGAAGGGGACATATCGTATAAGGGACAAAATCTCTTGTATCTCAATGAAGAGGAGATGCAAAACATACGTGGAAAGGAAATAGCACAGATATTCCAGAATCCACTGAGTTCTCTAAATCCAGTGTTAACAGTTGGACTGCAAGTATCAGAACCTTTCATGCTCCACAGAGATATGAAACTCAAACAAGCATGGGATAATGCAATATCTATGCTTCGCTCTGCAAAAATACCTTCTCCCATTGAAAGAGGAAAAGAATATCCACACCAGTTCAGCGGAGGAATGCGACAGAGAGCCATGATAGCGATGGGCCTTGCTTGTAATCCGACATTAATAATTGCCGATGAGCCTACAAAAGGCCTCGATGTAACTATACAGGCCCAGATAATCGAGTTAATGAGAGAACTTGTAAAAGACCGTGGTGCTTCTATGCTAATAATAACCCATGATCTTGCTGTAGCTGCCGAATTATGTGACAGGATAGCAGTCATGTATTCCGGTGAGATAGTTGAGATATCAGAAATTAAAGACTTTTTCAGAAAGCCTTCACACCCTTATTGCAAAGGTTTCTTACTCTCTTTGCCATCAAATGGCATGAAACCTATACCGGGTACCAGTCCTTCTTTGATCAATGTGCCACAAGGATGCCGTTTCCACCCCAGATGCGAACATGCTATGGAAAAGTGCAAACTGGAGCATCCTAAAATGTATGAACTAGACAACGGATTAAAAGTGAGGTGTTTCCTTTATGCTTGAAGTGCGGGATCTTAAAAAGACTTTTTCAAAAGGCGTAGTGAATAAAAGGGTCCTCAAAGCTGTAGATGGTATCAGTTTCACCATCAAAGAAAGGGAAACTTTTGGATTAGTAGGCGAAAGCGGTTGTGGGAAAACTACGGTAGGCAGACTTGTTCTAAGGTTAATAGAACCTAATTATGGACAGGTCATCTTTAACGGTATTGACCTAACAGATTTGAACAAATCGGATATGAGAAAGATGCGTCCAAAACTGCAGATCCTTTTTCAGGATGCTGAATCGTCCCTCCATCCGAAAATGAGGATAAAAGAATGTGTTGCCGAACCTTTAAAACTGTATAACCTTGTGCCCGAACAAGATGTTGAAAAAAAAGTAGAAGAATTATTGGAGATGGTGGGGCTCCACAAAGAACATCTTAACAGATACCCTCATGAATTAAGTGGTGGACAAAATCAGAGAGTGGTATTGGCAAGAGTTCTATCTCTTGGGCCTCAGTTCATCGTTGCTGATGAACCTACATCTGCACTAGATGTAAGTGTTCAGGCTCAAATATTGGCATTGATGAAAGAAATGCAGCGTAAGTTTGGCTTTTGTTGTTTGTTTGTATCCCATGATCTAGGAGTTATAAGAAAAATGACAGATAGTATGGGTGTGATGTATCTTGGCAAACTTCTGGAAGCAGGCGGGACGGAAGAGATCTTCAGCAATCCAATGCATCCTTATACAAAAGCATTGATGGATGCAGTACCTATAATTGATTTAGACAACACACAAAAAAGAAAAACTCTGGAAGGCGAGATACCTGACCCCATGAATCCCCCGGCAGGATGTAAGTTTCATACGCGATGTCCAGATAAAATGGACGTGTGTACAAAAAATGAGCCTAAAATGATAGATATAGGAAATGATCACAAAGTAGCATGCCACTTATTCGCAGCAGCAAATTGAGTTCATTTCTAAAACCTTTTTTTAGAAAATTATTGCACTTCAACAGCTATTTGCTGTTTTTCTATCTTATCAAAGCGTACATAGTAAAGTATTGCTGCTGCTGCATACATCCCACATGTTAATATGAATGGTAGTCTGTAATTCCCGCCAGCCAGCATGTGTCCACCGATAAATGTCCCTATGCCAACGAAAACGTAGCATGTCATCCATGTAATGCTGTTCATACTGGCTCTCTGTTCCTCTGTGACTATCTCCAGCTTGAAATTGTTCAGGATAGGATTTGCCAGGTTCATCAGGACTGACCTCATGATGTATGCAAATCCTGCTATCCAGAGCCATGATGTAGATATGAACATCACAAGGAATGGTATAGACAACAACTGGACAACGGATGCGATCCTTATCTTACCAAAACGCTCGGTAAGTTGAGGCAGGAACAAAAGAGCAATCATCATGAAAACCTCTCCAAGAGAGAATATAACTCCAATCGCATCAGATCCGGCTCCAATTATGACATCAAGATAAACGTTGAAATAAGGAAGCGCAAGCCCCCACCCCATTCCATAAAAACTGTAAACCAGTATCATCTTAAGAACCAGTTCCGATTTCAGAAGAGTGCGAAATACGTACGAACTTTTATTTTTAGGAGCAGAAATTGGTCTTTCCTGAATTTTAAGCAATGGCAAAAATGAAAACATGATTGTCATCAAGGAGAGCAACAGTGTGATCCTGTAAGCAAGAGATCCGCTGGCATCCAGTGAAGTAATTTTTGCCAGTATCGCAGGAAAAACTCCTCCTAGAAGATTTCCCACCATGGTGGCTGCGGTGTAGAGTACCTGATACATTGAGAATAAGTGCATTCTTTCGAAGGGCTTTGAGTTCTCCAGCATGAATGTTGAACCAGTAACTATATTCAGTGATGAAGATGCACCGTAAAGAATGCTGAAGAATACAAGTAGCTCCTTTATTGTTGTGTTGTAGAGGAAGATTAAGGAAAGCACAAGTAAAAGGCAAGAGAGCAAAAGTGTTCTTTTTCTTCCTATCATATCACATATCATAGCTGCAGGTATTGAAAAAACGCCTGTA
The DNA here is from genome assembly GCA_002067265.1 of Methanomethylovorans sp. PtaU1.Bin073. The sequence goes on from MVQW01000315.1 coordinate 10,700, forward strand.
GCTATTGATGTGAGCGAGAGTATAAGGCCAAGGAAATCCTCAGTATACCCAAGCCTTAGTATGTATAGGTTGAAAATAACTTTATAGACCCCAAGGTTAAGGGATATCAGGAACACATATAGAAGGAACATGCGTGCATTAGG
>MVQW01000316.1 GCA_002067265.1 Methanomethylovorans sp. PtaU1.Bin073
TTTGGCAATCCTTACATAAAATTATCCAACTATTCCCAGATCGAGTAAGAGGGAAATGATTATCGAAATAACGGAGAATGCAAAAATAATTAGATAATTTATCCTTTCCTTGGAAACCGATAGGCTCCAGATAATGTAATGCAGTCCTTCAAGGTCCTTTTCAGTTAACTTCTTGCCACTTTCAAGCTTTTGCAAAAGCTTCAGGTCTTCCAGCACTGCTAACCTTCTCTTGGAAACTCGATATCTGTGTGCAAAAAAGACCATGTATCCCAATACTCCCAGATAGAACATAGCCTTTCCTAATAATGGGTTGTAATGATCTGCTATGAGTATGAGTCTAAAAGCTAGAGCTGACATGATCCCTAGCCAGAAATAGATCTTTATTGTGGAGGAACTGAAACCTTGGGGAACATGTATATTACCTTGTGCTGTTGCACTATTCTTCATTTTAATTTCCAGTTTTATTTTAAATCAGAAGTCAACTACCTAGTTACTACCATTTAAAATTAATGCAAATTGTATTGCGATATGCTGTACAAAAATACAAAAAAGAATAGCTCAACCAAAAGAACATGAATGCAGGCTCCTTAAGTAAAAATATATTCATGTAAAATCAATTCAGACCGAACTGGATATCAGTTCCTCGAAAAGATACGCTTTTTACATAACCTTATTTCTTTTTGATATTCAATGTATAACTATACAGATCTATTTCTAATGTATGTACTAATATTGGCATACTGGAAAACTACTGAAATGATAGAAATGCATGGTTTTACTGCTTATCCAGCAAAAATTTATATATCTATATTGCATGGATATCCTTGCTTTGAGTGTGTAACTGTTTTGAGAACATAAGGCTTTTAATGGTATTACTTTGTAACTGCTATTTTCCGTATGCTTCCAGCAAGTGCACCTTCTAGCGTATTTGTAAAGGAAGTGAAATTGTTGTTCAACAAAAATGAATCAACTGCTCCAGTTGATGCTGGAAAGGAATACGAAGTAACCATTGAAGACATTGCAAAAGAAGGCGACGGGATTGCCAGAGTAAGCGGTTTCGTGATCTTCGTTCCAGGTACATCTGTGGGCGATGAAGTGACTATAAAGGTCACAAAGGTCATGCGCAAGTTCGCATTTGCTGAAGTTGTAGAGTAATATTAATTAAATCAGATTCTAAGGAAGATCAGTTATTATGATTTTCCTTATCTCTTTTTCTTTTATCAATAAATGTTAAAAAAGAATTTAAAAGGTTGCTTCGGATTATTTCAGGAAGCCTTTACGTGAAAGCCAGTCCACCTGCGGTCTTGTGTATTTCCAGATCACATCGGCTTTTGAATCCTGTATTTCCCATGGAGTAGCAATGACCAGGTCACCTTCTTTTACCCACATACTTTTTTTCTTTGATCCTGGGATTCTTCCCATGCGTACAATTCCATCCATACATTGAAGTCTTACCCGATTAGCTCCAAGCAGGCTAGCTACTGTGGCAAATACTTCATTATCCCTTTGGCGAGGAGTACGCACTTTTGTGATCTGGTCCGGACTGGCACTACCGCTTTGTGAGTTTTTCTTTCTATTATTGCTTCTATAATTGGCCAAATTAATTCCACCTTTTTTGTATTAATAATCAAATATCACTATAGTTAAACCTAAAGTAAGAAGGGTTACAGGCCTGTCAAAAATACTTCAAAAACATTGCCTATAATAACTTCTGAGCTTGATCGACTTCAGAACAAAACCATACATTACATCTAGAAAAAGAAAATCTTCAATGATAATTATACAACTTCACTCTGCTATTATATCTAGCGGACTAAACTATATAACTTGAACGCATAACCAGACTGGCAATAGTTAAATAAGTCCTCTTGCTTATGACAGGAAAAGTTATTCTATCGTTGATCAAGATCATTATTTTAAGACAATATATCCATCAAAGGAGAGATCCTCATTATAGTAAAGATACCTTATGGCCAGGAATATGTTGATCTGGATGTCACTGTTCCTCATGAGATCATTGCTCCGGCAAAGGTCAAGGCTGGCAATGAGTCCGAAATTATAAAACAGGCTCTTGAAGAACCAATAGGAATGGAATCATTTGCCAGTTATGCAAAAAAAAGCGACAAGTTACTGGTTCTTGTGAACGATGCTACCAGGCCCACTCCGACATCCAAGGTGCTCAAAGAACTCCACCCTGTTCTGAAGGATCATCCTAACGTAAAATTCCTGATAGCTACAGGTGCGCATAGAGGACCTACCGAAGATGAACTGAGGTATATATTTGGCGATTTCCTCGAGGATTTCAGGAACAATATATACGTGCACGATGCACGCAAAGATGAGGATATGGTATATCTCGGGGAATCTAGCAATGGAACCGAGATGTATCTGAATAGGCTTGTTACTGAGACTAAGAACATCCTGGTAATAGGAAGCGTTGAACCGCACTATTTTGCAGGTTATACGGGAGGCAGGAAATCCTTCCTTCCGGGCGTAGCTGCATACAGAACCATTGAAATGAACCACATGCATGCTCTTTCTGATAAAGCAGCACCTTTGGCCCTCGAAGGAAATCCAGTGGCTGAAGATATGGAAGATGCCATGAAGGTGCTGAAAGACCTGCGTGTATTTTCCATACAGGCTGTCCTTACAGCTGAGCATGGATTATATGCAATGATTGCCGGAGATCTCAAACTATCTTTTGATCTAGCAGTCAAAAGAGCCAATGAGGTTTTCTGTACACCTTGCAATAGAAGAGGAAATATTGTCCTTGCTGTAGCACCATATCCCATGGACATTGATCTGTACCAGTCCCAGAAAGCCTTAGAAAATGGGAAGCTTGCACTGGAGAACGGTGGTATAATAATACTTGTATCCAAATGCAGGGATGGAATCGGAGACGATACTTTCCTCAAGCTGCTTTGCTGCGCCCAGACATCAGAAGATGTGATGCAGAAAATAGCTGAAGGCTATAAGCTTGGTTACCATAAAGCTGCCAAGATGGTGCAGATAGGAATGCATGCACAGATGTGGGCTGTTTCGGACCTTGACACTGATACTTTAAAAATGGCAAGACTTAAGCCTCACACGGACCTACAAGAAACCTTCGATAAGGCAATAGCTGCCACCCGCGCCGCAGGCAAAGAGCCTTATGCTGTTATCCTTCCACAAGGAAGTCTGACAGTGCCTCTCTTAAAATGACGGAACTTGCATGATCTCTCACTTATTGAGAAACATGCCAGTTCTTATTGATTTTTACTATTGATTATGTTTCATGTTACTTGAAACAAAGTCCGCATTATTTTTAAAAGAGGATATTTGGAATCCATATTTTTTAGTACATTTTAAAGTCAATGGAGACCTAGATGTCCAAAATGAACAAAATTCGCTAGTTTTATATATATTGAAAGTACACAAGATTATAGATTGAATAACTAGGATCAAATCAAAGTTATATCGATCTATAAAGTCTGCTAATGGCTTTAAATGCTGAATGCAGTATATATACTGCTAAGAGCCTTGTACAGCCTGTTGAATTGCCTCAAAATATCATGTGATAGGCAAAATGGTATTTCTCCGATTGGAGGTGAGATGAATGGCAAAGAAAGAAGAGCAGAAGAAGGGAGCAAAAGCACCTGAACCAGCAAAAGGAGCTGCAAAAGCACCTGCTAAAGGCCAGAAAAAGAAATAACCAAATTCAATGATCTGGTTTTAAAGAGGGGTAAAACCTCCTCATTTTGTTTTTTGTTCATGCAGTTTCTCAAGACTACTTTATATACATGAGTTCAGTTATTCTACATATCTGAAGCAATGAAGTAGTCTTGCTTATCTCTATATTATACTGTATTATATTTTATATAACTATATAGCAGTGCATTTGCATTCGAAAAATGTTACAGGACAAAAGTGAACATATGACTAAATTCGATAATTTCAAAGCGTTCAATATATCCCAGAGCATGCTGGATGTTCTGGAAAAAAAAGGCTTTTTCAAACCCACTCCAATACAAGTACGTGTGATCCCTCTTCTTCTCAAAGGAGAGAAAGACATAATAGGACAGGCACAAACCGGCACAGGAAAGACTGCTGCTTTTGGCATTCCCCTCATTGAAAAACTTACAGGGAACACAGGCAACATACAGGTTTTAGTCCTGACTCCCACAAGAGAACTGGCACTTCAGGTATCTGAGGAGCTGGAATCTCTCAAAGGAGAAAAAAATCTATCTATAGTGCCTTTGTACGGCGGCCAGTCAATTAAAGAGCAGCTTAAGACATTAACATCTGGTGCTGACATAATTGTGGGTACTCCGGGAAGGATCATCGACCATCTGAAAAAAGGAAACATCAAACTGGACTCTATCTCCCATCTTGTGCTTGACGAAGCCGATGAGATGCTCAACATGGGTTTCATAGAAGATGTGAAAGAAATCTTCAAAAATACAAATGAGAACAAGCAAATGCTGCTATTCTCAGCAACTATGCCTACACCTATACTCAAGCTTGCTAAAAAGCACATGCGAAACCATGAATACATTTCAGTGTCACAGGAAGACCTAATTGCAGAATTCACTGACCAGGTTTATTATGAGCTTGCAGAGGAACAAAAGTTCGAGGCTCTCTGCAGGCTGATCGATATAAACGATGGTTTTTATGGACTTATCTTCTGTAATACTAAAAGCGATACTGTTGAGGTCTCACAAAAACTCGGTGAAAGAGGTTATGCGGCTGATGCACTGAATGGAGATCTGACTCAGGACCAGAGAGAAAGCATCCTTAAAAAGTTCAGAAGCAAGGGGCTCAACATTCTTGTAGCTACAGATGTAGCTGCACGGGGGATCGATGTACTGGAACTCACGCATGTGATCAATTATTCCTTACCTCAGGATGCTGAGTCTTATATTCACAGGATAGGCCGTACCGGAAGAGCAGGGAAACAAGGTACCGCAATCACTTTCATTACTCCTGCCGATTCAAGGAGGTTTGCATCATTCGTCAGAGCTGCAAATGCTGAGGTCCGGCTGGAGAAAATACCATCTCCAAAAGAGATTGTCACTGTGCGCACTAAAAATTTCAAAAAGGATATCGGACAGGTCCTAAAAGCAGGAGAATACACTGATTTCCTGAAATTGGCTAACGAACTGCTGGACAAACAACAGTCCATTGCCGTGGTTGCAGCCCTCCTGAAATATTATTTCCAGGATACTCTCAAGGAAGAGCATTATCCTGAACTGGATGCAGGCAGCTCTAAAAAAGA
>MVQW01000317.1 GCA_002067265.1 Methanomethylovorans sp. PtaU1.Bin073
AGTACAATCTCGATGTTGATATCTTTTGGTACCTGAATGCGCATGAGTTGCCTCAATGCTCTTTCATCGGCAGCGATATCAATCAATCTTTTATGTACTCTCATTTCCCAGTGGTCCCATGTTGCGGTTCCTTCGCCACTGGGGCTCTTCCTCGTAGGGACTACCAGTTTCTTGGTAGGCAGAGGTACTGGACCTGAGATGCTTACTCCTGTCCTTTCAGCGATCGCTTTTACCTGATCGCAAACGCCATCCAAATGTACTGGACTAATCCCTGATAATCTAATTCTTGCCTTCTGTGCCATTTTATTCTCCTCTAAGATAAAAGGAGAGTGTCCTTATTTCTGTTTGACACTCATGCACATGCCGGCAGCAATGGTCATTCCCATATCACGGATGGCGAACCTTCCAAGCTGTGGAATGGACTTCACAGGCTCGATACACATTGGCTTTGTTGGCTTAACAGTCACAATTGCCGCATCTCCAGCCTTTATAAAGGTTGGGTTTTCTTCCTTTACCTGTCCAGACTTGGGGTCAAGCTTCTTATCAATCGACATAAGGGTACATGCGGTCTGTGTGGTGTGGCAGTGGAATACAGGTGTGTATCCAATAGTGATTGCAGATGGGTGCTGGAGCACTACAATCTGTGCGGTGAACTCATCAGCAACGCTTGGTGGGTTGTCAGTGTGTCCACAGACATCTCCTCTGCGTACATCTGCCTTTCCTACACCTCTTACGTTCCAGCCGATGTTGTCGCCTGGTGCAGCCTGCGGGATTTCCTCATGGTGCATTTCGATGGATTTTACTTCTCCACCTGCGCCGGTTGGCATGAATACTACTTTGTCACCCTTCTTCATAATACCGGTTTCTACTCTGCCTACTGGGACAGTTCCAATACCGGAAATGGTGTATGCGTCCTGCACTGGAATCCTAAGTGGGAGTTTGTCGGGTTTCTCTGGTGTCTTAAGAGCATTAAGAGCTTCAAGGATGGATGGTCCCTTGTACCATGGTGTGTTTGCGCTTGGGGATGTCTTTATGTTGTCACCCTCAAATGCAGAGGTTGGGATAAATGGAATCTCAGATGCCTTGAAACCAACCATACCGAGTAACTGTGATACCTGTTCCTTTACTTCTTTGTATCTTTCTTCACTGTACTTTGCAGCGTCCATCTTGTTGACGGCAATGATCAGCTGGTTGATACCAAGGGTTCTGGAGAGGAATATGTGTTCCCTTGTCTGTGCCATTACACCATCTGGTGCAGCTACTACTAGAATTGCTGCATCTGCCTGGGATGCACCTGTAATCATGTTCTTAACGAAGTCACGGTGTCCAGGGCAGTCCACAACTGTGAAATAGAATTTGTCGGTGTCGAACCTTCTGTGGGCGATATCAATGGTGATACCTCTTTCTCTCTCTTCCTTGAGGGAGTCCATAACCCATGCAAATGCAAAGGATTCTTTTCCTTTCTCTTTTGCTTCCTGCTTGTACTTCTCGATCATGTGTGCAGGTACTGCTCCAGTGTCAAACATCAATCTTCCGACAAGTGTAGATTTGCCGTGGTCAATATGACCGATGACTGCTAAGTTCATGTGTGGTTTGTCAGCCATTTTAATCGTCTCCTATTTGATATTGCTTAAGTATGATTTGTCCTAATGGTTTTTTCTACGTTTAAACCTTTCCAAAGCAAAGCTTAGAAGATGGGGCATAAGCCTATCTTCTACTTTACATAGAGAGGTAATCAGCTGCCTGTGGGATCTCCTTCTTCAGACCCTTTCTCTGCCTGATGGCACCTACTATCTCGCTCAACAGGTTAGTTGGAAGCGTTTCAAAGCCAGCGAACTCCGTACTCCACATGGCACGACCTTCGGTTGCTGATCTTATATCTCCTGCAAAACCGAAAAGTGCAGCTACAGGTGCTTTTGATTCTATTACAGTAGTGTCACCTTCGGAGCGCATGTCCATAATGATTCCGCGGCGACCCTGTATTTCCTTTGTAGCTCCACCCATTTGGTCTTGAGGTACTTGGATGAACACTTTCTGGTATGGCTCAAGGAGTGTGTCACCAGCCATAAGCATAGCTGCTTGTATAGCTTGCCTTGAAGCAGGAATTACCTGTGCGGGTCCCCTGTGTACAGCATCCTCATGCAACTTTGCGTCTACTAACTTTATCTTGACACCCATACATGGTTCTCTTGACAATGGTCCAGCTTTCATTACTTCCTGGAAACCTTCTAGGATAAGTTCCATTGTTTCGTTCAGGTACTGGATACCCTTTGTCATATCTATATAGATATTGGATTCATATATATCCGTTATACCTTTTGCCTCATCCTTATTCATTCCAGCTGCCATCAGTTTTTCACGGCGTTCCAGTTCCGGCATATTCATGGATATGTCGCCGTTGCGGATAAGCTCAATAACTTCTTGCTCTAGGGGCTCGATCTCCACATAGAACCTGTTGTGTCTGTTGGGTGATTTTCCTTCAACAGGACCTGCTTTCCCACGAATAGTCTCACGATATACTACGATAGGTGGTGTGGTTGTGATTTCTACTCCCTTATCACGCTCTATCCTGTGAGCAATAACTTCAAGGTGCAGTTCGCCCATACCTGCCATCAGGTGTTCGCCAGTTTCCTCATCGAGAGTTATCCTGAGGGTTGGATCTTCCTTTGCTACCTGTCTCAGGACTTCAACAAGCTTTGGCAGATCTTTCATGTGCTTTGCTTCTACTGCCACTGTAACTACAGGTTCACTTCCGTGCTTTATGCTTTCAAAGGGTGTCATGTTTTCCAGAGTAGTTACTGTGGAACCCACGATTGCATCTTTCAAACCTGTTACTGCGGCAATATTACCTGCAGGTATGTTTTCTACTTCAAGCCTCTCTGGACCCATGAAAATACCTACCTGCTGGATTCTGTTCTTCTTGGCAGCACCGGATACGTATACTTCCATACCGCGTGTCAGGCTTCCACTGAAAAGCCTACCTGTAGCAACTTCACCTGCGTGTGGATCCATAGAAATATCAGTGACCATGAATGTTAGATCTGCAGAGGCATCAGCATTCATCATCGCTTTTCCGATAGGTGATTCTCTATCTCCATGCCAGATGGCTGCTACTCTTCCTTTCTGTGCCTGAATTGGATTTGGAAGGAATCTTACAACCATGTCGTTTACTACTTCATGCAAAGGACATTTCTCAGCAAGTGCTTTCATATCCTCTTTCTTACAGTAGTCGTATACCTGGTTGAAGCTTACTCCAGTTCTCTTCATCATGGGTACACTGATTGCCCAGTTGTAAAGAGCAGAACCAAAAGCTACAGTACCGGCAGCAGCATCAACTTTCCACCCAGCCTTGTATCTCTCTTCGTTCATGCCTTTGATGAGCTTATTGACGTGATCTATGAGCTTTCCCAGTCTTATTTGCATTTCCTGGGAGTCAACCTGTAATTCATTTATGAGGCGGTCTACCTTGTTTATGAATAATACGGGCTTGACATGCTCTCTTAGGGCCTGCCTTAACACAGTCTCTGTCTGTGGCATTGTGCCCTCTACTGCATCAATTACTACTACTGCACCATCTACTGCACGCATTGCACGGGTAACATCTCCGCCGAAGTCAACGTGGCCAGGTGTATCGATGAGGTTAATGAGGTATTCCTGTCCATCGTACTCGTGTACCATTGAAACGTTAGATGCATCAATAGTAATTCCTCTTGCCTGTTCCTCTTCATCGGAGTCCATGAAGAGTTGTCTACCTGCAAGTTCCTTGGATATCATCCCGGCGCCTGCCAGTAGGTTATCAGATAATGTAGTCTTACCGTGATCGATATGTGCAACTATACCAATGTTGCGTATTTTCTCTGGTGTGCCCATCAACGCAGTGACGCGCTCCACCATTTTCTTTCTTCTTCCCATAATACTACCTTGTAATCATTATTATTGATCAGCAATAAACAGCTTAACGTGCTGCCTTTGCAACTCTTTCCTTAGCGTCCTTCCTGTTAATGGAGAAACACTTTGCATCACGATTTGCTGCAGCTATCAGTTCGGCTGCAAGGCATTCAGCTAAAGACTTCTTTGATTTAAATGCCGCCTGGCTTGCTCCCATGGATATATATCTCAGAGCGCTGTCAACGCGTCTTTGCGGGGCAGTATCCACAGCTTTAGGAACAGATATGCCTCCATACTTAAGCCTGACAACTTCTTCTCTGGGACCAGCATTGGCAATAGCTTCAATCAATACCTGTACAGGGTTCTTCTTGGTCTTCTTATTTATTATCTCAAGAGCCTCATCTACTGTGCGCATTGCAAGCTGCTTCTTACCAGTGTTCTTTTCATTCCTCATCATACTGTTAACAAGACGCTCAACGATCAACATATTTGACTTATTGAACTGTTGGCGTGCGTGCCTGCCGCTTGAATGTGGCAATATGACTGGGTCAAGGTTTGCATACCTCTTAATTCCAAGGTCGCCTACCTCTACTTCTGCAAGATCCCATTTCCCGTATAATTTGTACATTGACGATTATCTCCTTGGTTTCTCTTTACGGCCAATGACCATCTGGTTCAGGGAAACGTTGTTGACTGCGATGACTTTGAAACGTACTCCGGGAATATCTCCCATTGCACCACCCATGCGTCCTCCGATCCTCTCTACTGTCACTTCATCGTGTTCGTCAATGAAGTTGATAGCTCCATCACCAGGACAGAATGCAGATACCTGACGACCATTCTTGATCAACTGTATCCTAACACATTTCCTAATTGCAGAGTTTGGCTGTTTTGCCTCTACTCCTATCTTTTCAAGCACTATTCCTCTTCCCTGTGGAGCTCCTCCAAGGGGATCGGCCTTTACATTCAAACCAAGCGTACGCCTGTTATACTGGGTGTCTTTCCACCTAGCATTTTGGCGAATGCTCTTTAAGGTATGAGCTGCATATTTTCCATTTGGCATAATATTTCCTCTAAGATTTTATCACAATAATGTTTACGCTTTGACCTATTTCTACAAGTCACTGAAGTATGACATCATTTACATTATGGTGTCTTTGAGCAACCATTTTTACTTTTTCGATGTTCTTTCCTTCACGTCCGATAGCCAATCCTTTTTCTTTGTTAGAGACCTCAACATAAGCTATACGTTTATCGTTTCTTGTAGTAATATTAACTGACTTCACAGTTACAGGACCAAAAGCATTCTTTATGAATATGACTGGATCATCTGAATATTCCACGAGTTCAACATGCTTATCAACAGTTTTCTTTATACGGTTTATGTGGTCACCATTTCTGCCAATGGCTGCTCCCATGTCACCTGCTTTCACCACATATATTATGCGATCATCTTCAACAATGCAATCTTTTACAGTTGCACCTGTCACACTTTCAAATAATGCGATGTATCTTATTCCTTCTGTTGAAAGCCTGATCTCGCTCAAGTCAAGCAACTCCTTTTAAGCTGCTGCAAGTATATCGGACTCGCCCGTTTCCAGAACCGCAAGTGCAGCGATCACAAAAGGTTTTCCGCAAACGGGACCCAGTTCCATGTTAGTACCAGAATAATTTAATACAGGTACATTTGTTGACTCGATCTGTGCTCTTATTTCTGTCGGGCAGTTGGAAGCAAGAACTACTATTTTAGCTTTTCCACTAACAGCAGCGTCGATGGTGCTCTTAGAGCCGATCACCACCTTTCCTGTCCTGATCGCCTTGATTAATGCTTTGTCGATATTAATATCCATATATTACCATCTCTTATGCAATTTGAACCTAAAGTCTGTATTCTAATAAGTGAATCCTTATATCTACTTTCTGGTTGTTCTTATGTAATCCGTATATCTTTTTGAGGTCTTACTTAGCGATAAGGTGCACATCCCCTGTGCCGAGTTTAATAGGTTGTCCAACTATAATATTTTCAGTAACTCCATTAAGCTCGTCAATATCGCCACGCATCCCGGCATCAAGCAAGTGGTTTACAGTAACCTCAAAAGCAGCACGTGCAAATACACTGGCTTTTTCACCTGAAATTCCATGACGGCCGATTTGCTTGACTTCGCCATCACAGCACATGATATCGGAAACCAACATTATGTGTCTTATGTCTACTGTAAGACCCTGTTCTCCAAGGGTACTCGTAGCTTCTCTTATAATGGCATTCCTTGCAGCTTCTATCCCGAATACCTCATAAATCTCGCCAATATTGTTGGTATAAGTGCGACTGATGTCTACACCTTCTACTTCTAGCACTTTTTTCAACTGAGATCCTTCGGTATAGAGCATATATTCGTTACTATCTTTGCGTATCACAACTCTCTTAATACCTTCTATTCCTTTCAGGGTAATACTATTGATGTTCTTTGCCATCTGTAATAATTCCCTGTATGAAGGTTCCTTTGGTTTCACAATGAGTTGGTTCTCAATATTTTCTGACACTTTTACCTGTACGTCCAGCTCTTCACTTAACTTGTTGACCAAATCATTTACAGTTATATTCCTGTACATCAGGGTCTTTTCATGCAGGTCAATTATTAGTTGCATGTTTAAGAGGTCAGTAGTAACGTCTGCAAGCTGATCTATATGTGTGGATTCGATCTCCCATGCAAGTTTACGGGCTTTGTCTCTGTCCTGGGCGTACTCTTCCTGAACAGCTATTGTCATTGTAGGAGTACTTGGTTCCTTCCTTGCATCAACAATTTCTATAAGACGAGGAAGACCCAATGTAACGTTGATCTCAGCCACACCTGCGTAGTGGAATGTACGCATCGTCATCTGAGTTCCTGGTTCGCCTATGGATTGTGCAGATACTACACCCACAGCTTCACAGGGCTCCACTTTCGCATACTCGTAACTTTCCTTTACTTTCTCAATGATCTCTTCAAGCTCTTTCTTGTTAACTCCTGCCTTAATAACATCTTCTTTAAGTGTCTGAAGGATGTTAAGAGGCAGGTCTAGGTTACTAATCATTGAGTCTATCGTAGATTCTATAAGGGCCATTTCAGTTCACCTTCCGTCCAGTCACAGATTCTACGATCTTATGCACATTATCCGGCTTACTGTAATCACTCTTTGTAGAGTCAATGCCGTCCTCACCATATTTGAACTGCACTATAACTCCTCTCGTCTCCCTTACAGTGCCATCATATTGCACTTCGAGATCCTGGAGAGCGTTTACCAGTCTTCTTTGCAGGTATCCTGATTGGGATGTACGCACTGCAGTATCCACAAGACCTTCACGCCCTCCTATTGCGTGGAAGAAGTATTCTGTCGGGGACAATCCGCTCTTGTAGCTGGCTTTTACGAATCCATGTGCATCGGCTCCAAGGTCACCTTTGTCAAAGTGAGGCAATGTTCTTCCTGCATATCCTCTTCTGATACGCTCACCACGAACTGCCTGTTGTCCAACACAGGCAGCCATCTGTGTAAGGTTGAGCATAGATCCTCTTGCTCCCGACTTTGCCATTATTACCGCTGAGTTTTCCAGACCAAGTTGGTTACCTGCAATGTTACCTGTCTGGTCCCTTGCCTTACCAAGTGTCTGCATGATTTTCATTTCAATAGTTTCATCGAGGGTCCTTCCTGGTAAAGGTTCCAGTTCCTTTGCCTCATAAGCTTTGATAAGGTCCTGAACTTCCTTCTCTGCTTTATTCAGAACTTCCCTTATATTCTTCTTGGCAGTCTCAGGAATATCTTCGTCGCTGATGCCAAAGCTCAGGCCTGTCTTCATAACACCCCTTATGGCAAGCCTGGTAAAGTCATCCACAAATTTTGCACCGGCTATAGTGCCATATTTCTTCACTATTTTATCAAGTATTATTCCCTTAAATGCTCCAATAGCTTTCTCATCAATGGTTCCTTGGATCATTTCTCCATCTCTGATCACTACATAAGCATTATACTCGCAGGCTTCCTTTTTACAAGTTTCACATTTAAAGCACACTTCAGCAGGGAATTCTGCATTCAGGCCTTTTGGAAGTATCTGACTGAATATTTGCTTACCATTCCAATAAGGATCTCCATTTTCTTTATATCCTGCTGGTTCTGGCAATTCCCTAATCTCTGCTTTTCTGAGAAGTTCTAAGGCTTCATTCTTAGTAATACGGTTCTCGTTCCTTGTAAGCAGGAACATACCCGATATGTGATCGTGGATACCTCCAATGATAGGTCCACCAAAACGTGGTGAAAGAATATTTTCTTGTACCTGCATGAGTATGCTTGCTTCAGCTCTTGATTCCTCCGTCTGCAACACATGCATGTTCATTTCGTCACCATCAAAGTCCGCGTTATATGGTGGACACACAGCAGGATTAAGCCTAAATGTTTTGTTAGGAAGAACTTTGACTTGGTGGGCCATGATACTCATCTTGTGCAGAGATGGCTGCCTGTTGAACAACACTGTATCTCCATCCATAAGCTGCCTCTCAACTACCCACCCCCTCTCTATCTTCTCGGCTAGCTCTTCCTTATTGTTTTCTGTGATCTTGATACGCCTTCCATCAGGACGGATAACGTAATTAGCTCCCGGATGCACATCGCTTCCTCTAAGTAGGTACATGCGCAGAAGCTCGATATTCCTATCAATTACTCTCTCGGGGATGGTCATCTGGATAGCTATAGCTTCCGGTACTCCCACTTCATTAATACTAAGATTTGGATCAGGGGAAACTACCGTACGTGCGGAGAAGTTAACACGTTTACCTGACAGACTTCCTCTAAAACGACCTTCTTTTCCTTTGAGACGCTGGGTAAGGGTCTTTAGCGGTCTTCCTGATCTGTGTCTTGCAGGTGGTACACCTGATACTTCGTTATCGAAGAAAGTGGTAACATGGTATTGTAACAATTCCCACAGGTCTTCTATGATCAACTGTGGAGCTCCCGCATCCCTGTTTTCTTGGAAGCGCTGGTTTATACGTATAATATCCACAAGTTTATGGGTAAGGTCATCTTCACTGCGCTGACCGGACTCAAGTGTAATTGAAGGCCTTACAGTTACAGGCGGTACGGGCAATACTGTAAGGATCATCCACTCAGGTCTGGCACTTGCGGGGTCCATTCCAAGAACTTTTACATCATCATCTGATATGTTCTCGAATCTGTCCCTAATCTCAGTAGGTGTAAGTTTGTGCCCATCTTCAATGTATTCTGTTGGCTTTTCGAACTTGATCTCCAACTGCTCGGCTCCGCAGTAAGGGCAAACCTTTGTCTTTCTTGCCTCTTTGAATACTTCATTAATCACAGGGTCAGGGAGATGTCCCATTTCCTGCAGTTTACTTATCTGGGCAAGGAATTCCTTCTTCTGAGGAGGTTCCAGCAACAGAGCACTACAGTTTCTGCATATCGAGCGCAAGGTCTTACGGATGGTTTTGTTAAAACCAACATGTACTACTGGCGCAACTAATTCTATATGGCCAAAGTGTCCCGGACACTCTCCTGCTCTGCTTCCGCAGGTTTTACATTTAAGTCCGGGATCTATAACTCCAAGTCTAAGATCCATTAATCCCATGTCTATAGGGTAACCATCATCATCGTAGGTATCTGCAGTAATGATATTGGTCACACTCATTTTTCTGACCTCTCTTGGAGAGATCAGACCAAATTGTATTGCAGATATTCTTTTAGGTATGGAAGGTATTGTATCCATTTTCTATCACCTTCATACAGCATCGTCCAATTTTAGTCTCGGTGCTACTCCAAGCGACTTGATTTCATCAAGCAGCAGCTTGAATGCATAGCTCATTTCCACCGGGTGAATATCAGTTTCAGCACCACAGCTTGCGCAATATCTAATGTTCCTCTTGCGGTCAAAGGTCGCTATCATGCCGCAGTGTCCGCAAACGAGCTCTACTACCTTGTCGGACTCATCAAGCAATCTTTCTTTAAGCGTCATGGCGGCTCCATGTCCGATAAGGACATCACGCTCCATTTCTCCGAACCTCAGACCTCCTTCTCTTGCCCTACCTTCTGTGGGCTGGCGGGTAAGCACCTGTACGGGTCCACGGGACCTGGCGTGCATCTTTGAGGCAACCATGTGGTGTAGCTTCTGATATAGGATTACACCAACAAACACGTCTGCAGGTATCCTCTTCCCAGTGACTCCATCATAAAATACTTCCTTGCCAGTATGGGCAAATCCTTGTCTTTTCAGGCCAGCACGAAGGTCTTCTTCGTTTTCTCCCGCGAAAACAGTTGCATCGATGCGCCTTCCTTCCATACTGCCCACTTTACCTCCAATCATCTCAAGCACATGTCCTACAGTCATACGAGAAGGGATAGCATGTGGATTGATTATAAGGTCTGGGACCGTTCCATTCTCTGTGAAAGGCATATCTTGATACGGCACAATAAGGCCAATAACTCCTTTCTGTCCATGCCTGGATGCAAACTTATCTCCAATCTCTGGTACTCTTTGATCCCTTATCTTCACCTTTGCAAGGCGGGTACCATTTATTGACTCCGTGAGAATGACTGTATCTACAATACCTTTCTCGTTGGAGCGCATTGTTATTGCACTTTCTCTGCGCTGTTCTACAGTGATACCGAAATCAGACTGTTCTTCAAGGAAACGCGGCGGACTGGTTTTCCCGATTAGCACATCATTTGGACCAACAAGTGTTTCAGGGTTCACAAGCCCATCCACATCAAGGTTTGAATATGCCTCAGGACTACGAGCTCCTCTGTATTCCGAGTCAGGTATTTCGAATTTGTCTTCCTGACCGCCTGGATACCTTCTCTCCTCGCCTTCGAAAGTCCTTATGAAATGGCTTCTTCCAAGACCTCTTTCAATAGACCCTTTATTGAATACTAGTGCATCTTCAATGTTGTGGCCTTCAAATGACATCACAGCTACTACGAAATTCTGTCCAGCTGGTCTATCATCAAAAGCAATGTTCTCACATGTCATGGTCCTTACAAGTGCCTTCTGAGGGTAATGGAGAACATGTGCACGAGTATCAGGTCTAAGTTTTGTGTTAGATGTAGATACGCCTATACACTGCTTTACCATTGCTGCTCCCATGGTATTACGGGGAGAAGCGTTATGTTCGGGGTAAGGCACCATGCCTGTACAGATTCCCAGAATAAGGCTCGGATCTATCTCCATGTGTGTGTTCTTTGGGACAATCTCGGGCTCTGTCAGGGCAATAAAAGCATTTTCTTCTTCTTCGGCATCCAAGTATTCAACAATGCCTTCCTTCACAAGGTCGTCATATGTAATCTCTCCTTTCTTGAGAGACTCCATATGTTCTTCGGTCAATAGCGATTTGCCATTTTCAACTACTATCAATGGTCTCCTCGCCCTTCCTATATCTGAATTAATGATTACCTCGTGAATATCATCATATAGGGTAACATTCACCTGTCTGGATATTACGCCGCTTCTCCTCTGTTTGCGAATGTTCTCCACAAGTTCCTGTGGATTACTGTGGGTACCAATGAGTTCCCCATCCAAAAACACTTTTGCTTCAGTCATCTCCAAAGCCTCCCATACTATCATCCATGTCTGAATAGTCGCTATATCCTAGATCGGGCTTTTCTTCTTCATGTGGAATTGTGTCAAATTCCTCAGTATACTCTTCAAGCTCTGCATCATATTCCACTACTTTCTCTGGGCGGTAATGTGGAACTGTTGGTTTTACGTCCAAATCCATGATTATTTTCTTAAGAATACTCTTTTCATCTACTCCAGTGGATAGTTCTACCATTTGTGCAAAGTTCTTCACCAGTCCACAGTTTGGTCCTTCTGGAGTTTCGGATGGGCACAATCTTCCCCATTGCGTGGGGTGCAGATCACGAGCCTCAAAGTGTGGTTGTGCTCTTGATAGGGGGGAGATCACACGTCTTAGGTGCGAAAGAGTTGAAATGTAATCCGTTCTGTCCAATAGCTGAGACACACCTGTCCTGCCTCCTACCCAGTTACCTGTGGCAAGAGGGTGCTGTAACCTGTCCGTAAGTACGTCAGCTCTAACAAGAGTCACAACGTTCAGCTCACGGTTCCTCATGTTTGCTCTCTCTAACTGGTACTTCACATCCCTGGCCAGACGGTTGAATGCCACTCTAAAGAGATCTTCCATCAAGTCACCCGTCAGTTTAAGTCTCTTGTTAGAATAGTGGTCTTTATCATCTTGGGAACGTTTCCCAAGAGCAAGCTCAAAACAGGATTCTGCCATCCTGCCCAGGAAATATGCCTTTGCGAACCTATCTTTTGGTTCATTGCCAAGGTGGGGCAGCAAATATCTGTCCATTACATAGTTTGCACGTTTCATTTGGTAGTCACGTGCCTGTCCTGCTGCAACTCTGGTACCGATTTTCTCTATAGCTTCACGAGTAGTGGCTACCTCTGCTTCTTCAAGGTTTTCAAGCATGAATTTCATTATTTCTGGGTCGTTGGACACTGTATTTACTAGATCCTCGTCAGTTTCCACACCCAATGCTCTCATCAATGTTATGAAGTTTATACGACCTGATATAGATGGGAAAGAAACTTCAAGCAGGGATTTACGTCCTCTTTCTACAACTACCAATGCTCTATATCCTCTTCTTTGTGAGAACACCTTGGCAACTTCTATCATGTCACCATATCTCTCCCCAAACTCAGTAAGTATTTTGTTAGGGGCAAGGTCCTCAAGGGTCATGACAACCCTTTCGGTTCCATTTACTATAAAATATCCTCCGGGATCTAGTGGATCCTCACCATAGTCTATCATTTCTTTCTCATTGAGGTCCACAAGATTACATATTGAGGATTTAATCATTACAGGTAACTGTCCGATCTTTGCTTCCACAGGTTCAGACTCTTCTTCTCCCTGAACTACGTTCATTTGGAGATATATGGGAGCTGAATAGGAAAGATTACGTAATCTTGCCTCGTTCGGATATAGCTTCTCTATAGCTCCATCCGCCTCTTTTACTACAGGTTTCTCCACCCTGATGTTCCCTAGTTTTATATATACGTCCTCTATATCGGTCTCAATAACTCCTTGTTCGTTAATTATATTCTGTAGGCCACTTTCAAGGAATTTGTTGTATGAGTCGATATGATGCTGGACGATTTTGTCCCTGGTAAAATATGCCGCTAACACTTTACTGCCCTCTGAAGTGATAATTACACCTAATTAGTTGATGGAAGGTATGAAGTACATTACCTAGCATGGCCACCGCAAAGGTGGCAATATAAAAAATAAACGCTCTCATTTGATGCTATTTCACTCTATTACAAGCCTGTAATAAAGTGCCTGTCCAGCCGTCTGGCTTTTCCTGGTTATCTTAACAACATCTCCAACTGATGCGCCAATTTCTTTCACTACAGGATCATTGATCTTGATTTTCGGGAATTGTTCCTTCTCTATCTTGTAGCGTTTTAAAACAGATTTCAACTCGTCATCACCCAAAATCTCATGTTTCGGGATCAGTTCATTATCGAGCAGGTTGAATTTGTTCAAATTTTCTCCTCCCTCAAAAAGTGTGCACATGAATCATTAATTATAATCAGCAAAAAAACATATACAAATGTAACGCCACGATTTGCATGGCGGGCTCGTAGGGATTTGAACCCTAGGCCGTCTGGTTAAAAGCCAGACGCTCTGCCTGACTGAGCTACGAGCCCATTATGGTTGTATGATTCTTTGCTGTCTACTTCCACATCAGTTAGGTGTAGCCCTCCAAGAGGGGCTTATTCTATATATACATTTCGCAGACCCTGTGCGAATTTATGGAATCACAGAGCATGCTTTTTTTAGATGTGTCTTTCATATTCAAAAAATGTATCATAGGCTAGATGTCTTTACATCATCGCCTATTTATAGTAACTTTTCCTTCCCTTTTAATAAGGTTCGTCTTTTTCTCTCAAATATACGTACTTTCAGCAGATATATCTCATGTTCCTGACTTCCATCCACACATATAGTCGCATTGTCCCTGACTCAGGGAATCAATGCTAACATCCATGGACTTTAGCTTAAGTTCAGCTACATGCATATCGATTTCATGGGGTACGGTATGTACTCCGTTTGAGAGCTTGTTCTGAGCTATATGTCTTACACATAATGCCTGATTTGCAAAGCTCATGTCCATAACTTCGGCAGGATGTCCGTCGCCTGCTGCAAGGTTAACCAGTCTTCCTTCGGCAAGAACGTACACTTTTCTATTTCCAATGTCGTACTCTTTAATGTTCTTACGCACAGTACGTACTCCTTTGGACATGCTCTCCAGATCCTCCAGATTAATCTCTACATTAAAGTGACCTGAATTTGAAAGGATCGCTCCATCCTTAATAACTTCAAAGTGCTCTCTGGTAAGAATATCACAATTTCCTGTGGTTGTCACAAAGATGTCTCCGATCTTTGCTGCCTCTTTCATAGGCATAACCAGATTTCCGTCCATCTTTGCTTCAAGGGCGCGTATGGGGTCAATCTCTGTGACAATCACATTAGCGCCAAGTCCTCTTGCACGCATTGCAACTCCCTTGCCGCACCATCCATAGCCTCCTACTACCACGTTCTTACCTGCAACCAGCAGGTTTGTAGTGCGCATTATGCCGTCCCAGGATGACTGTCCGGTTCCGTACCTGTTATCGAACATGAACTTTGTCATAGCATCGTTGACAGCCATTACCGGCATTTTCAGTTCGCCGTCCTTCTCCATGGCCTTCAGCCTGTGTATGCCCGTAGTAGTCTCCTCGCATCCACCAAGTATTGCAGGCAGCAGGTCCTGTCTTTCAGTATGCAGCTTGAATATAAGGTCTGCACCATCATCTATTGTGATATCCGGCTTTATGTCAAGCACTTTATCCATCGCAGCATAATACTCTTTATTGCTGCATTCATACTTTGCACATGAGTCTATATTATCCCGTGTGCCTAAAGCTGCAGACACATCATCCTGTGTGCTCAGGGGGTTGCATCCCGTTATTGCTACTTTTGCACCACCCGCAGCTAGTGTCTCCACAAGAACTGCAGTCTTTGCTTCTACATGCAAAGCTATTGCGATCCTATGTCCTTCCAGCGGCTTTTCTTTCTCAAAGTTCTTTCTGATTATATCCAGCACCGGCATGTGAGCGCGAGCCCACTCAATTTTCTGATTACCGGATTCTATTAGTCCTTCTTTGTCCATTCTGATATCTCCATTAGACTCGTTTTATAGGGTAATTATTCAACTACCCTTGCTATAAGCTTCTCTGCAGCTATGCTTGCCTGTTCTATAACTTTCAGTTCATCCATGCAGAGTACTTTATAATCTTGCATGAGTACCTTTCCATTGACAATGGTTGTCAT
>MVQW01000318.1 GCA_002067265.1 Methanomethylovorans sp. PtaU1.Bin073
CCTATGGCTGGAGGAGACCTGTGCTCATATTATCCAGAGCGTATGATTCTGGGAATGCTCAAGGATGTGGTTGGAAGCGAAGAACTACTGAGTATTCCTTTTGACTTAAAACACGGCCCAAAAGAAGCGAAGATGGTATTAGAACAACTTAATAAAAACATCAATGTAATTATGTCCAGCAGTTCAGGAAGAGTTCTGGATGCAGCAGCAGCACTTTTGGGAATATGCAAACATCGGACTTATCAGGGAGAACCTTCCATGAAACTTGAATCAACTGCAAAAGCAGGGGACAGGGCTTCATTCGAACTACATCCGCTGATAAGTGATAACATTTTCGATACCAGTTCACTCCTTTATGAGCTATATGAACTTAAAAACGACCATAATGTTGCGGATCTAGCCTATGCGTATGAAGACGCTTTTGCAAAGGGAGTGGCACAACTTGCCATAAGAACTGCTAAAAAGAATAGAATTGACATAATTGGGCTGACAGGTGGTGTGGCATACAACGAGCACATTGCATGCCGGATAAAAGACGAGGTAAAAGAGGCGGGATTTGAATTTATTTGTCATAACAGAGTACCTTGCGGAGATGCAGGTGTATCCCTTGGACAGGCACTTGTGGCCAGTCTGAAAAAGGAAGAAGAAAAAGAAGAATAAATCCTAATGAAAATGTTGAATTCAAGGTCAGCGAGTGTTCTTACATAAGATGAAATACATCGCATAAATGGCATCGTCTATTCTATGTAACAAGTGTTATGCTGTTTTACTCTTTTTTCTTCCGATATTTGATATCCTGACTATAAGAAGGCTTAATTCAAAGAGAATTATTAGCGGAATTGAAACCATTACCATGCTAAATATATCCGGAGATGGGGTAATAAAAGCAGCTACAACTAGACAAATAATATAGATATGCTTACGGTAGCTAACCAGCGTACTGTATTGCACCAAGCCAAATCTGTTCAGCAGAAAAAGAATTATTGGAGTCTGAAATACAAAACCGAATATTATTGAGGTTTGTACTGCAAAGGAAATGAAACTAAATATGGAATAAGTAGCAACAACTCCCGATGCAGATGCATCAACATATAGGTAATCTATGAAAAGAGGCAGCATGAAGAAGTATGCATAACATACGCCTCCAACAAATGTAATAAGCATTATCAAAGAAATAGGCAGCCAAAACTTTGAATTTATGTTTATTTTGATCATTTTTCGCTGTAAAATGATCTTCAGAGCCATGTACAATATTATAGGGATCACAGTGAACAGGCTGAGTATAAGTGCAATTTTCATTTTGAGAAGCATGATCTCAAGAGGAGAGACGTAGACAAGCTTTGCACCTTCAGGCAACAAATCAACTTTGATAGAATTAATTACAGTGCCTGCCACTTGGAAAAACAGGCAAAAGGCAATGAAGAATATAGACAATAACAAGATGAATTTCTTTCGCAAATTAGCTAGTATTGCACTGAGATCTCCCATATAAGATTCCAAAATATCGTCTTCTCCATAATTACATGTTTTTGCCAGAGCAAAGAAGGCTCCTTATATATTAGAGCACGCTTTACAGATGCATCCATATTAAAAGTATTGCTTTTGTAAATACTACCAAAAAATTGATTTCGAAAATCATGTCTCAAGATAATTGTAGATTGTATATAAATAGTTAAGATGAATGATTATTACGTGTCATTGATAGTCAATGGCAACTATTAAATTCAATGATTATGTAGGAAATCGCCATAAAAGAAGGTTTATCATATAATCATATCAGATATGACAAATGTATCCACTAAACATTAAGAATATATAAACTTTTGAATGATTTTATGGAACTGATATTCCCATAAAAAGCATTCTCCATTGAATGCAGGATCTAACTGGAGAAAATCAATGAAAAATGAAAAAGACATTGCAAACAAAACCGGAGTTGCTGGTGATTACACCGAGCCGGCTATATCTCACCTAGCTGAATTGCGCAATCGTCTGATGGTTGTTATTATTGCAATGTTTGTTTTCATGCTTGTGTCTTATCCAGTTTCGGGATATTTGATGAAATATGTCTGGAACATGTTCCTTGGAAGCAGTACTGAAATGGCTATCTACTCACCTCTTGAGTGGATATATGCAAGACTAGAAGTTTCATTCCTCTTGGCTATTGCTTTTACATTCCCTTTCCTTTTCTATGAGATGTTCAGATTTGCAGCACGTGGACTGTACCCTAATGAAAGGAAGTTCATTAAAAGTATTGTACCTGCATCTTTTTTGTTCTTTCTAGCAGGTTCAATAGTGGCAGTAAATTTCATAATGCCCCTTATGTTCAAATATATAATACTATCATCCGATACTGTTGCACAAAGTCAGATCTCTGTCAAGCAAACTATTTCCATAGCTGTGACGCTAATAGCAGGTGCAGGACTTGTTTTTCAAATACCTGTAATAATGTTCTTTGCTGTGAAAATGCAACTCATTCGAAGAGAAACATTGCGCAAAATGCGTATTTTGGTTTATACATCATTTTTCACATTTATATTGTTCTTATCTCCCGATCCCACATTCATAGCACAACTTGTATGTGCATGCCTTTTAGTTATATTATTTGAAATTGGATTACTCTTTTCAAGATTTTATTGAGTTTTGAGATGATTTGTCGAGAATAATAGATATTCTCCAAATCTAATGAATAGAATTAACATAGAAAACCATGTAAAATATAAAACTAAAAATAATAATTGAATAATTTGATAGTCCCTCTAAGTAAAAAAGAAAAGAACGAAAAAGATATATTCCAAAACAGAATAGGATTGTCGATATCATGATCAGTGCTCTAGAGCTAATTGTAGTGTTGATTGCAGCATTGTTTATTTATGGACCGGAAAAAATACCTGAAATTGCACACGCTACAGGAAAAGCATATGGAGAGTTCAAAAAGGCACAACTTTCCGCAGAGTTTGGATTGTCTGATCTTGATATGAAACCTCAAAAAAACGAAAAAGAATATATTGAAAGTAAGATCAGAGAAATGGCAAGATCGTCCGGAATAGATGTAGAAGGCAAGAGTACAGATGATCTGCTTAACATGATAGCTGAGTCTATAAAGATGAAATCTGACGAGGCAAAAAGCGTATAGTTGATATCGCTACAAGATCTAACGGATGGTGGAAATCATGATCGGAGGAATTGGACCTAGTGAAATGATGCTCATATTTGCAGTTCTGTTGTTGCTTTTTGGTGCAAATAAGCTACCTGAACTTGCTCGTTCCATGGGAACTTCCATGGGAGAGTTTAAGAAAGCTCAAAAAGAATCGGAGCAATCATTAAGAGATTATGAAAAATCTTTGAAAAATGCAACCCAAGTAAAGAGTACAGAACAAGCCAAGGAAAAAGATTCAAATGTAAAACAGGTTGCATCAAATCTTGGTATCAGTGTTGAAGGCAAAAGCAATGATGAACTTCTTGTCGAAATCAATTCGATGCTCAAAAATTAATCATTTTCATTATTTGAAGTTTTTATTTGCAATAAGTGATGAATCTAGCACACAGTGAAAAATAAAAATGTAATAATACTGTGTGTACACTTGTTTTCACTACTTTTTGCCATCAGTGGAATAGGAAAACGTATATAGACGGATAAATATCCTTAAAATAACAACGGAATGTGAAGATAATGATAGGCGGAATAGGACCTACTGAAATGCTGCTTATATTTGCAGCTCTATTGTTACTTTTTGGCGCAACTAAGCTTCCAGAACTTGCTCGTTCCATGGGAACTTCAATGGGCGAGTTCAAGAAAGCACAGAAAGAGTCTGAACAGTCACTGAAGAACTATGAGAAATCCCTGAAAGAAAGTAAAACGGAGGATAATACTCAAGATCAGGACAAAGAGTCAAATGTAAAACAGGTTGCAGCAAACCTTGGTATTAATACTGAAGGCAAGAGCAAAGATGAGATTCTTGCCGAAATAAATGCAGTTCTCAAAAAGGAGTGAAAGGCTAAATTAGCATACTCTTGGTATCGGGTCACCTACTGGCATAGCCAACTGGCGTAGGCTCCCTATAGGTGTCCTGAGCAAAACCTTTCCTTTA
>MVQW01000319.1 GCA_002067265.1 Methanomethylovorans sp. PtaU1.Bin073
TATAAGTGTCATTATTACTGATACGAATGGCAGAGCTTTCAAAATTGGACAAACAGGAGTTGCAGTAGGTGTTTACCGTCTCCATCCTCTGAAAGACTGGAGAGGGCAAAAAGATCTGTTCGGTAAAGAACTCAAGATCACAGAGGAATCTGTTGCAGATGAGATTGCAGGCGCAGCTAATCTGTTAATGGGTGAAGGCAATGGCGGTTATCCTATAGTGATTGTACGTGGCCTGAAATTGAGGTCTGATGAAAATACTTCCGTAAAGGAAATGTACAGGTCGGATAAAGAAGACCTGATAAAAAAGAGCCTTAAATATCTAAGGGACAAGGCTTAAAGGCAGGTTTATCAACTCCACTCCTGCCTCAGCAAAGAATTCAATAGAATCTTTGTCAGGATAGGATTGCAGAAACACTACACGTTTGATATTTGAATTGATGATCATCTTGGCACATAATATACATGGTTGATGTGTGCAATACAAAGTTGCAGAATCTATACTCACTCCATAAAGAGCTGCCTGGATGATGGCATTTTGCTCAGCATGAACTGCCCGGCATTTCTCATGGCGGGTGCCCGATTCTATGTTATTTTGCTGCCTGATACAACCAATATCAAGACAATGTGCCATATTTCTGGGAGCGCCATTGTATCCAGTAGAAAGTATTCTTTTATCTTTGACAATTACCGCGCCAACCTGATTTCTCAGGCAGGTAGACCTTTTTGCCACTACTGTGGCTATCTCCAGAAAATATTCATCTAATCCGGGTCTCTCTGTCATCGATTTAGAATAAAGGCAAGTAGTATATATAAGTTGTAGTGTATCTAGAGTCGAAATATAAATCATAATGCTTTTCTATAATTCTAGGAGCATGATACGATGAGCCTATCTCTTACAGAACAACTGGATTCGTTTGTGAGGAAACACAGCGATCGGCAGCTAATGATGTTACCGGCTGCAATTTTCCTCATAGCGGTATTAATCATTGCTTTTACCTGGGCCACAACTGGGGCTCCGGTAAAACTGGGCATGGAATTCAAAGGCGGTACAATGATCTCACTGACGACGGATACGCCGGCAACTGAACTTAAGGAAAAATATTCTGCTTATCCCATAACTGATGTAAGGCAAACAGGCTCAACCACGGTCATGCAATTTGGTCCAATGTCTGCAGAGGAGCAGAATGCCCTTAACAAAGACGTTACAGATACTTATGAAAATGTTGAAATACGACAAGTAGGCCCTGTTTATGGGCAAGACCTGCAGGAACAAGCTATAAAAGCTATATTTATCTCCTTTGTTGGAATGTCTATTGTGGTATTTATCATCTTCAGGACCTTTATACCGTCGGGAGCAGTTGTAATATCTGCTTTTTGTGATATCGTAACAGCTGTAGCTTTCATGGACGTTGTTGGTGTTGAGTTATCTCTTGGTACTTTGGCGGCTCTGTTAATGCTTATTGGTTATTCTGTGGATAGTGATATGTTGCTTACCACTAGGGTCATCAAGAGGAAAGGAGAACTGGATGAAAATATCAAAGGTGCTATGATTACAGGAATAACTATGACCACTACCACCCTCGTAGCACTTCTTGCTATGTATATAGTGTCTACGTATTCTTATTTGGTGGTGCCCTCTTTTTCACAGATCACTTTGCTATCAAGTATTTCAATTGTGCTCATATTTGGACTTCTGGCTGACTTGATAAATACTTGGATGACCAATGTTTCTATCTTACGCTGGTATGTCCGAAAAGAAGGAACAAGGGGAGCAAGGAGGAGAAGAGCATGATAGGGGACGAGTCAAAGAGTATATTTAAAGATATTAGGGTCATAATTTTCATAATTGCTCTTCTGGGATCTATAATTGCCATACATCCAAGTTACAATTCTCAGGATGGATTTACAACTCGTCTCAATTATGGATTGGATTTGGAAGGTGGATCATGGTTACAGGTTAAGCTTCAGGGTGCATTGGTACAGGTTGATGCAGATGCATCAATGGTTCTTAAGGCTCTTGTAGAACCAGTAATAGGTGATACTATTACGATCACAGCTTCGACCTCTGACATCGCTGGAGAGGGCCAAACTCAAGCTCAGGTAATCACTTTCACAACTCCGGCTACTGTTACAAATGCTCAGATGGATCTCTTAGGTCTTGGTGAGTATACTATTAGTAGTCAGAATGAGTCAACTCAGGTTAAGTTAACTACGTCTAAAGAAAAGTTAATTGAATCCTATCTTGTCAATTCTTTACACACTGAAGTTGTACCAATGATCATGTCAGATGGTGTGGAATACGAGATAAGGACAGCAGTTACAGAGCAGCAGATCGAAACTCTGATGGGTGCTGTGGGTGGTTCTATCATTAAGAACGCTGATGGTACTTCAAGATATACAGAAGGAGTAAGGACTGAAACCCGTGATCTTACAAAAAACATTCTGAGTGAAAAGATGAATTCACTTGGGCTTAAGGATATCCCGGTAAGGACAGCAGGTGATAATTACATCCTCATTGATTTTGCAGGCATTGATCTAGCGACTGCAAGAGAGATCGCAGAGAAACCAGGTAAGTTTGAGATACGTATCCAGACTACAGGCAATGAGACACAACATATTTTATACGGAGAAGACATCGAAAGTGTCGGTATAGTTGCATACGATCAAGAAAGTGGTATGTGGTCCACTCCCTTTACTCTCACTGAAAACGGAGCATTAGCGCTACAGAAAGCAGCTATTGATGCAGGAGCCACCAAAAATCCTATGGAACACAATCTGATAATGTTGCTTGATGGTAATGAGGTGTATAGTGCTCCACTAAGTAACTCTGCAGCACAGCAGTTGGAAAAAGGTCCGATCTATTCCTGGCAATCTTCGACTGGTACTGGTGATGAAGGCAAGGCACAAGCAAATCAGCTTCAGATCCACTTGAGAGCTGGTGCTCTTCCAGTTAATGTGGAGATCATTGGTGCAGGACACGTAGATGCTGCACTTGGAGCTCAATTCAAAAAACAATCTGTTATTGCGGGTATAATAGCTTTATTTGCAGTAGCCTTAGTGGTTTACAGGAAGTATCACCAAAAGGAAATTCTCATACCAATGGTTGGTACTTCTTTCAGTGAAGCAATAATGATACTAGGTGTTGCTGCTCTGATCGGATGGCAACTTGATCTGGCCAGTATTGCAGGTATTATTGCTGCTATCGGTACAGGTATTGATCACCTTGTTATTATCACAGATGAAGTGCTATATGAAGGCAAGTTGCCTCCTTCAAAAGTATATCTTTCCAGAATAACCAAGGCATTTAGTATAATATTGGCTGCAGCAGCAACTGCTGTTGTTGCTATGGGTCCTCTGGTAGTGATGGGATTCGGTACGCTAAAAGGATTTGCAATAACCACCATTATAGGTGTGTTCATAGGTGTGGTAATAGCAAGGCCAGTCTATGGAAAGATGATTTACGAAGTATTGAAAGATAAAAGCGAGGGTGAGGCCTGATTCAGCAAACAAACACAAAAGATCTCTGGACTGTTAAGTATAGGCCTTCAAAGCTTGAGGAGATTGTAGGCAATGAAGAGTCTGTGAATACCCTTCACAGGCTCGCCTCATCGCGCAATGTTCCTCACTTGTTATTGTATGGGCCAGTGAATTCCGGAAAAGCTACTGCTGCCTTTGCTCTGGGGCAAGAACTTTATGGAGAAGGCTTTGAAAGGAATTTCACTTACTTTAATGCATCTGATTTCTTTGACAAAGGTAAAAGCTATCTGGTCAGGGACAAGAGGTTTACGCGTATTCTGGGTACTGACGATCCCCGGAAGATCCAAAAAAGTGTGATCTCTATCTTCAAAGAAATAATCAATGAATATGCAAGTATGGCACCAATAGATTCTGATTATAAGATCATATTCATAGATAATTCTGAGACTCTTGACCAAAATGCTCAGCATGCTTTAAGGCGTATTATGGAAAAGTACACCGCAACCTGTAGGTTCATTCTTTCCACCACTCAGCCTTCACGGTTGATAGCACCCCTGCGTTCCAGAGGCTTACAGCTATTTTTCAGGCATGTATCAGATGAAAAACTGAGTTGTTTTATAAAGGATGTAGCTGAATTAGAAGGTTTCCAAATCACAGAGGATGGCATACAGGCATTGCTATAT
Source organism: Methanomethylovorans sp. PtaU1.Bin073 (assembly GCA_002067265.1). Next base: position 4,161 of record MVQW01000319.1, read on the forward strand.
CACTCCCGTGGAAACGTTGCAATTTCTCTTAATACGCTTCAAGTAGCAGTTGTCCTGACTCCTGGTGAACCAATAGGAACTCAGGCCATATACGATGCCGCTGTCCGGGAGGAAGTAGCTGATATAAGGTCACTATTTGAAGCTGCAACGGTTGGAAACATAATGGAGGCTCGAAAGATCATAGATCGTATGCTTGTAGACAACGGGTTTACTGGCTATGAGATACTTGAGCACCTTCACAGGATCGTTGCAGATTCCGGAGAACCCGGCCCTAGGGTTGCAAGGTGGACAATTAAGATCGCAGATGCTAACTTTAAAATGTTGCAGGCTGCGAATGATAGGATACAGCTTGAAGCGCTTGTAGCAGATTTCTGTAATTAATACTTCAACTTTAATCAGCGATTATGAAAACAACCAGTGAATTCACTTTGGCTTGCCGTGAGCTTCTGGACAAAGTGTTGAGGGGTGAGATACAAGACCCAGAACAATTGGTCCAGGCAAAGAAGAAGGTATGTAAAGATCATAAGTTGTCTTCTCTACCCACGAATGCGGATATTATTATATCCGGAAATGAGGAAGAGCAACTTTTGGTCAGGGATTTCCTTCGAAAAAAACCTGTACGTACTATATCTGGCGTAGCTGTGGTTGCAGCTATGACATCCCCTGCTCCATGTCCGCATGGGACATGCATTCCTTGTCCGGGAGGTCCTGATTCTTCTTTTGCCTCTCCTCAAAGCTACATGGGGCAGGAACCCTCTACAATGCGGGCAATACAATGTGAATATGATCCCTATAAGATAACCACTGCCCGGCTTGAACAATTAAAACAGATTGGTCATGACATAGGGAAAGCCGAGCTTATCATAATGGGGGGAACATATTCTGCTCGAAGTTTGGATTATCAGGAGTGGTACGTAAAAAGATGTCTTGAGGCCATGAATGACTTTTATGGTACCGGATGGAGGGATAATGTAGAAGTTATTGGCAAGGATCTTCCTTATATTCCTCTTGAGGAGGTGCAGAAAGCCAACGAAACAGCAAAAGTCCGAAATGTAGGCATTACTTTTGAAACAAGACCCGACTGGACCAAAGAAGGGCACGTAGATATATTATTAAAATTGGGTGCTACTAAAGTGGAGATTGGAGTTCAAAGCACTTACGATTTTGTCCTTTCCAGAATCAATCGGGGACATTCTGTTTCAGATACCATTGAGGCAAACAGGGTTTTGCGAGACAGTGCTCTGAAAGTGGGTTTTCATATGATGCCTCATCTTCCGGGAATGGATACTGAAGGGGACGTTCGTAACTTCGAAAGATTGTTCAAAGATACTCGATTCATGCCTGATTATCTAAAAATATATCCAACGCTGGTCACAGAGGGAACAGAACTTCACAGGATGTGGAAGAATGGGGAATATGAAGCTCTTACAGACGAAAATGCCGTAGAGCTGCTTTCCAGGATCAAATCATTTCTTCCTAAGTGGGTAAGGTTGCAGAGGATACAAAGGGATATTCCTGCTTACCAGATTCTCGCAGGTACTCGTAAAAGCAATATTCGGCAACTTGCTAAAAGCATGTTGGAAGAGCATGGTGGATCATGTAGGTGCATCCGTTGTCGTGAAGTAGGCCATAATATTCTTAATGGAAAGGAGCCTGAGCCAGAGAATATTAAGCTAGTTGTCGAAAAATATGATTGCTGTGGAGGCGTGGAGCATTTCATATCTTTCGAAGATGTCCGGTCAGATATTCTGATAGGTTTTCTGAGACTTAGGTTTCCTTATGATCCTCATAGGCTTGAGCTTCAGAACTCAGCGCTGGTCAGAGAACTGCATGTATATGGTGCTATGGTTCCTGTAGGTGAAACTGCAAAAAAGTATGATTGGCAACACAGGGGCTATGGGGCAGAATTACTTGCCTGTGCAGAGGAACTGGCAAAAGATGCAGGATTTGAAAAGATATCAATTATAAGTGGGATTGGGGTAAGGGAATATTATCGCAAGCAAGGTTATGTGCTGGATGGAGTTTATATGTCTAAGTGGATTTAGATACTTTTTTTAACGATGCATGCTAATCAACCAAGGACGACGATGAGAAGTGATCAGATAGAAAAAATGTCGGAAAAGGAGATACTAGGCAAGATCCTGGAACTACTTGTCCATATCGATAAGAATTTAGACCGCTTAGTCCCCAAGGGCATACCAATGGCCCATATACAGCCAATGAAAGTTGAAGACAATATATTGCCCTGTGGCTTGGATATAATGACGTTGCTTTCTTTGCCGGAGCACTTGAGAACAACTGCAAAGGCGCTATTTGACAGAGGGCCATCTACTGCAGAAGAAATCTCAACAATCACTCATAAAGAAAGAGCTGTAGAAAGTGGTTATCTAAATCAGCTTGTAAGAATGCAGCATGTGAAAAAGTATCGTGAAGGCAGAAAGGTTTATTTCTGCATCAATCATGATAATGGAAATGATTAAATCCCAGGCTCTTTTTCGCAGTGGGTGATGTTGTGGGGATAACTGTAGCTGTACATTCTTCCAAAGGCGGAACCGGGAAAACATGCATCTCAATGAATCTTGCAGCATTATTGTCCAGTGATGGCTATAATGTTTGTTTGCTAGATATGGATCTGAAAGCCCCTTCCTTATGTACTTTTTTTAATAAATATCCTAAATGGTGGCTTAATGAATATCTCGACGGTAAATGTAACATCAATAGTGTATTGCATGAGATAAGTCCAGAACTAGGAACTAATGGTAAATTCGCTGTAGGTTTTTCAAATCCCGATATTACTGCAATCAGAATGATCTCTAATATGGAGAGAAAATGGCAGGCAAAGGCATTAAAGTTGCTTTTGGATGCGAAAAAATCTCTATTTCAAAGTGGTATCGATGTACTAATTTTAGATACAGGCCCTGGTTTGGAGTTTGAGTCGGTCAATGCAATCGCTATTGCAGATATTGTGCTTTCTGTGATGATACCTGGTAATATAAGTTACAAGTCTACAGAGCAACTTGTGAACGGTGTTTATAGAAAGCTTGAAAAAAAATATTATTTAGTGGAAAACATGAGCCATAATCCTTCTGTATATCTATCCGGGAAAAAGGAAGTTTGTGGGATGTCTATCCTTGTTTCAATACCTTGTATGTGTGATGTTCCTCTGAAAAATGATAATCTTATACTTAGTTTAACTGATCCTGGACATACATTTACAACTTATGTAAAGAGACTATCTGAAACAATAGAAGAGCAGTTAATGAGTACATAATCTGTTTCATCTGTTTCCTTTATTTACCAAGTATCTTCTTTATTTCAGTTTGCATATACTCTTCAATGGTGTCCTCTTTTATTTCCCTGGCCTTGCCTTCAAAAGTGGTTATATCTTGAAGGATGGTATGGAACATCAAAAAAAGGACAAATACAATCAGTGTAGAAAAAAGGGCAAGTATAGATCTTTCTATGGGATATGCCAGGATAACTTCATTGAACATTGCAGGAGTAAGGTCATAAAAAATAAGAGCTGATGTTGAACCTGCAATGTGGTCTGCAAGTACGGCTATGGAAGCGATTAAATATAGATATATAAATAGAATAACTTTAGATGTATTTATTTTTCTTGTATATTTATTATCAAATTTGAAAAATATGGCCAATACTAAAACATGATACCATGGATAATAAAATACTGTTCTCCCTGTAGGAAACGCATACCATGCCAGAAGTGGAATGGCATAAAGTGTTAAGGCCAATTTTTTTCTGCCTGAAATTAGCAGAGCTCCTGTCAATGAGGAAAATACAGTAAAAAGCGGAGATATAAGATGAAATATATCCTTTTGAAAAAAATTTGGGTTACTGAGTCCATGTAACAAAACGCCTGAAAATGATACCATTGGCCCCAGGATCGGACCGAAAATCATCCCGTTCAAAGCGCTCAAAGAAACCACTGAGCTAATTCTGGAGCCTTCTATTCCTACTACAGTGATGTCAGGTAGCCAGCTTGCAAAATATGTGGTTATTATACCAAGTAACACAGAAACTAATAATATGTCCTTTGAAGGACGCATAATTGCCATAAAGTGTCTTTTCACAAGGCTACTTATGGAAAAAGATGATTTAAAGCTTCTTAATTTCGATGGCTATGTACATACATGTGTCTATATTCCTTAACTCTGTTATTCAAGGAATAAATACAGTAATCCACAAATGCTACATTTTTTTAAATAGTTTCGACTCATGTAAAAAAACAGGTCGAAAACAGAAATTAATTACTGAATTTTATCATTTAATAGATGCTTGATCTTTTATATATTCTGTCATTGTATATTGTTTTACAAACACAATTATCATTAACTATATATATGATAATATACATAGAACTCGCGCGATCGGTTAAAATTTTTATAACTGTTATAAGCTTTGTACAAAGCGGGAGGTTAACTTGAAAATAAGAGTAGTAAGTTCAAAAGAAGAGATAGAGACCCTGCACCAGAGTGAAGAAATGATACACCTGGCTTTCAGGCCATCAAACACAGATATCTTTTCAATGGTTGCAAAATGTCCTAAACTTAAGGCTATTCACATGCCAACCTCATATAAGAAGACACTTTCCAAGTCATCCCTTATGTTCCTTGAAATGCAGGGTGTAAAGATTCTTGAAGGTGATGTATGGGGACACAGGGAAGTAATAGAAGAATATTCTGAGATCTCACAGCATGTATATGATCGGATTCACCAGTACAAGGAACAGGGTATGTCTGATGAAGACATAGTAAAACAGATGCGGACTGAAACTGGCTTAAGTTCCGATATTCTTTCTTTCCTTATACGCAGAATTAAGTGAGGGACTTTCCCTCCCATAATTTATTCAAGATTATCATAAACTGTATATTCTAATCTCCTGTTATTCTGTTATTTATTTACGCTGTTAATGCTACTGTTTTGATTTATTCAGTTCTTCTGGACGATATTATGTGTATATGTGTATTCCACTTTGTATGCATAACTTATGTATTTATGTCCAATTTGCAATGAGTATATTTATGCTTCTTTTTAACTTCACTTATTTTTGTATATTTTCTATTATTTTGATCAGAGTCAACAGCAAAACTGATATATGTTTACTATCTAATTATTAGACACATGTTGGCTCTAGCTTCATGTTGAAATTTTTTAACTTTACAACTTGGTTTGTATCGTGTTTTAGTCAAATAAAAGTAGTTTAATAACATCTAACAATTACAATATACATATAATAGTAGCTTGATAAACTTTAAATATGAAGTTGTAGATACAATAAACTAGGATTTCAAAGTATTTTATTTTGTAAACACAATATTTTGCAATCCACAGAGGTACAAGATATGAAAATAAGAGTTGTCAGTTCCAAAGAAGAGATCAATACGTTGAGTCCAAATGAAGAAATAGTGCATCTTGCTTTCAGACCATCCAACACAGACATTTTCTCACTTATTATGAAGTGCCCACAGGTCAAGGCGCTCCACATTCCAAGCTCTTACAAGAGGACTATATCCAACTCTGCAAAAATGTATCTTAAAATGCAGGGTATTGAGCTTCTTGAGGGAGATGTATGGGGACACCGCAAGGATATCAATGAATACTCTGAGGTTTCCCAGAATGTTTATGACCGCATAAAGCAGTACCGTCTGGATGGAATGCAGGAAGACGATATTACTGATAAAATGGTCAGAGAGACCAGGCTCAGTCCGGATTTCATTTCTTTCCTTATTAAGAGCAATTAATTACTATGCGGGTCTGTTTGACCCAGCATTTTCTACTTTTGTTAGTTTTATTAGTTCTTTTATTTTTTGAAAATGGTGTTATATGTAGTATTTTCAGTTTCTCTAAAGTAAACCTCAAAAGTGAAAAGGCTCAAAAGGCCTAGAATACTTTCACTCTACATCCATCAATTTAATACCTATTCCGGAAATAAGAAGTATGAAAATCACTAAAGAGGCTATGAATCCATAACTTTCCATCGATGGATCAGAGCCGGAAGAAAAGGCAGAATGGGAAATAATAATAAGAGCGATCAAGACCAGCACTGAGCCAGTGGAAGATATGATTTCAAGGGTCTTTTTATCCATGAGGTTCAATAAGAGGGTAATCTACATCAATTTAACGCACTGGGATCTTGTCAGCTTGGAAATATATCTGATGTGGAATTCATGACAGAATTTGAAAGAGTACTTGTACAATCATTCAATACTTTCTTCACTGAAAATGGGGTAAAAGGAATAGCTCACAGAGTAAAGCAGCATAGGTTTACTCCTCAGTTTCTTGATGTGCTGGTGGATTCTCTTGATCCGGATTATTATATGGGTATAGAATGTAAAAGTATTTCTGTGGATAAAGGAGCAAAAGCCCTATATTTTTCTCAGCATTTCACTGTGGATAAAAAGGGCAGTCATCAGATAGAAAGAATCTCTGATTTTCTCAGACTTTCAGGACGCGCCGGTTTTCTGGCAGTTGAACTGCGAATGGGAGTCGGTCATTCTCGTGAAGCATATATCGTACCCTGGACAGAACTGGATACTCTTTTTAATACTGAAGGCGAGAAAAAGTTATCTATATCTGATCTGAAAGAATATGCTATGATTGAGAGAGAAGGTAACAGATATCGCATAGATCCAGCTAAATGGAAGGCTGGAAGGGTACTCGGATGAGGTTTGGAATGTCGGATTGTCTACATCAAATGAGGATACGTGCAAAGAAATGTGCAGATACGATAAAGGGGAAGCACGAAGTAAAAGTCGTATCACATATAGATGCAGATGGAATAACATCGGCGGCAATTATCTGCAAGGCTCTTGACCGTGCAGGCATTGAAAATTCTATCAGTTTCTTAAAACAACTGGATGAAAATACGATATATGGACTGGCGGATCAAAATCCGGAACTTGTCATATTCACTGATATGGGAAGTGGGATGCTTGAACATATCATTTCTTCTGGTCTGCAGGCAGTGGTATCTGATCATCATCGTCCCCGCGGGGATCCAGAAAACCTGGTAAAGGATCATATTAATCCTCATCTTTTCGGTGCTAATGGTTCTACCGACATAAGCGGTTCAGGGACCACATACCTGCTGGCTAATGAACTAGGTGATAACCGTGATCTTGCAGGCCTTGCAATAGTAGGTGCCATAGGGGATATGCAGAACAGGCGCAATGGTCATCTTGTCAGCCTCAATCGGGAAATACTGGAAGAAGGCGTTTCTAACAGGGTGCTATCATTTGAAAAAGATATCATGCTCTTTGGGAAACAAACAAGGCCTATTTTTAAACTGCTGCAATATGCATCAGATCCATATCTGCCGGGACTTACCGGAAATGAAGATGCTTGTATAGATTTTCTTCATCGTATTGGGCTTCGTTTTGGCGATGATGATCGTTGGAGAAGATGGATAGACTTGGAAATAGGGGAAAAACAAAAGATAGTTTCTGCCCTCATGCAACACGGTCTTTCTTCAGGGCAAGAGTCCTACAAACTTGAGAGGCTCATAGGAGAAGTATATCTATTGTTGAATGAGAGAGAGGGCACTGAAATGAGAGATGCCACCGAGTATTCAACATTGTTGAATGCAACTGGGAGGTATGATTTTGCTGAAGTGGGGATGACCGTATGCATGGGTGATAGGGAAGATGCATATCATAAGGCAAGCAAATTGCTCACTGAGCATCGGTCTAACCTTGTTAATGGTCTTAGCTTTGTAAAAGAGAACGGCATCACCAAGCTTAATAATTTGCAATATTTCGATGCGGGTTCAAATATAAAGGAGACAATTATCGGGATTGTTGCTGGAATGAGCACTTCAGTTGCCGCGGACAGAAATTATCCCATTATAGCTTTTGCAAATGCTGAAAACGGGGTGAAAGTCTCTGCCAGGGGTACACAGGATCTGGTGAGAAAAGGCCTCAACCTTTCAGAAGCATTAGCTGTTGTATCTGCAGAGGTTGGAGGCGCCGGAGGCGGGCATGATATTGCAGCCGGTGCAACTATTCCTGAAAACTCCAAGGATGAGTTTATCCGCAGGCTAGATGCAATAATTGGCCTTCAGGTCTCAAAACAATGAGTTATCGTGCATACTCGTTGATGTGGCGCAACTCCTTGATATCAACAACTGTAGACATAGCATTTGTTTTTATGTCTATGCCATGTTCCTGGACAATGGCCATGGGATTGGTGCCACCTATTACAACTATTCCTAAGTGATCTCTTTCCACAGGCACATCGAGAATGCGCGTATTCGGCTCTCCAACTTCTAAGATACCTGTAATACCTGCATCCATCATATCAGAGAGAATACGGTCGATATCGTCTCTTGCAGCCATGGGAGCTTCTCTAAGGTTAGCCAATATCTTTCCGGAGCCCGTTTTGAGCATTTCTGTAACTGATGTGATCTCCTGGGACATGAGCACTTCCAGAGGATCTATCGTAGTACTGTGATATGTAAGTACATTTGTGAACCTCAAAGGAGTTCCATTTTTAATCTCCACCAATCCGCCAAACCGTGGATTTACAAGTACGCCTTTCTTAAGCAAGATACCATCTATGGTGATGCTGCACATTGTGGCAAAACCAACTTTACCTGCTTCGATAGCCATTCCTCCAATGCTTTCTCCTTCATGGAGCACTCTCAGATATGGGCTTACGGACAGACCGCTATTGATAGCCATTTCAAATATGCCCATCACATCATCTAAATCTTCCTTGTCTATAATGGACAAATTAACAATTACCTTACCTTCCCGTGTAACCGGATCAAAAGTTGTTCTAAACATCAGATCTTCTATCTTTGCTGATGTAAACTGGATACAGTAGTCTTTCTGCACCTACAAACCTCGGAAATGTTATTTGACATTCTTCTATTATAGGCTATCGATGACGGCGTGAAGTTTTATATTTCTTTTGCAAGTACTTTTGAGAACTTCTCATCATACAATTGTGGATTTTTCAGGAAATCCAGTTTACTAAGATCATCAATTAGATTGTACATGTCCTCTCCTTTAACAAGCCCCAATATTGAAGCATCAGTAGGTTTGAGATAGCGGATTGGCGGTATCTTAGTATATTTGGGGTTTGGTACATATCCACTCGTGAGAAGATAATATGCAGCTCCTGCACGCTCCTTTATAGGGTGGTACATAGATGAAAAATCATCACATACCCAGTTTGCCATCTTGAGTGTCTTGTTTGAAGAATTGATGGTAATGTGTCCATATCCCGGGGGAACTACTACTATATCTCCAGCTTTTGCTTTAATGAGTACGACATCTTCTATAGTTTCTCCTGCCATTTTCTGGAAAAGGTACTCAGCTTCACCTTCCAGCACTTGATATATTTCTGAATAGGAGGTAGAAGCTCCTGGTACATTTGGATGATAATGGCCGGCTGTCTTTACGTATTCCTTTCCAAGCATTTTTGGAGGAATGATCGTAATATCGTATCTTAGATGCTGAGACTTGATTTCTTCATGTTCTTTTTCATTCCTGTACATATCCCTGTACATGTAATAGAGCTCTGTATTCTTTGCTGTCCGGAACCATTCCGTGTCGTACAGGACTCCCTCCATGTCATACAGCATCCTTATGTCAGGTGATACTACATGTCCAAAGAAATTCAGTTCTTTCCCCATTTTTATGTCCCTCAATGTCTCAATATCTTTCTCAGTGGTCGATGTTCAAGATTTTACTTTACTAACAACAACAATATTATCAGTATGTATATATATAATCTTGTAAACTCACATTTTGTCACCTTGATTCCAAGGACCATGTTCCTGGAATTTTTCCAGTATTCGCAGAGCAAGTTTTTTATTAATTCCTTCTATTTGGGAGAGTTCTTCTACTGTAGCCTGTCCGATCTTTTCCACAGAACCAAAATAGTTTATTAATGCTTTTTTCTTCGCCTCTCCTATGCCGCTTACACTGTCAAGTATGGAATGTGTAAGCCTTGCTGATCTTCTGCGCCTGTGAGAGGACACTGCGAACCTGTGTGCTTCATCTCTCACATGCATGAGAAGTTTCAGTGCAGGAGAGCTGTGGGGGAGTATTATTACCTCACCAGCCCCTTTTTTTGTAGTGATTATGTGCTCGAACCTTTTGGCAAGACCAATCATGGGAATCTCCAGTCCTAGTTCGTCGAGAGAGGCCTTTGCTGAAGATAACTGGCCTGGTCCCCCATCTATAAGAATAAGGTCTGGGAATGGCATCTTTTCATCTCTGAGGCGGGAATAGCGGCGTTTGACTACTTCTCCCATCATTGCAAAATCATCAATTCCCTTCACTGTTTTTATGTTATGTTGCCTGTATTTACTATTAGAGGGCTTGCCATTCTCAAATACTACCATCGAACCGACAGCATCTGTTCCTGATATATTTGATATATCAAATCCTTCGATGTATAAAGGAACTGAAGGCAGTGAAAGTAATGATTGAAGTTCTTTAAGCGATTCCAGTGATTCGCTGGCCGCAGCAGCTTTTAACTGGTTTGCCCGCATGGTCATTTCTGCATTTCTTAAAGCCATATCAAGCATCTTTTTCTTATCTCCTCTCTGTGGCACATTTATGTTAACTTCCCTTCCTGATCTCTGTTTCAGCCAAGAAGTGATCAGATCATGGTCCGGTATCTCGTATTGTATTAATATCTCCGGAGGAATGGGTGAATCGAGATAATATTGCTTTATGAATTGGGAGACTACATCTGCAAGTGCAGTACCTTCTGCAGAACTCATGGCAAGATCAGCCCTTCCTACCATGTTGCCATGCCTGACATAAAATATCTGGATGTAAACTGTGTCACCATCCTGGACAGCTGCTATTATATCTCTGTCGTCTGTTCCTGAGGTGGCTATCTGTTGTTGTGAGAGCACTTTGACAGCTTCAAGCTGGTCTCTGATCTCGGCAGCTGCTTCAAATTCCTGTCTTGATGCAAGATCATGCATTCTTTGTTCCAGTTGTTTTACCAATCCGGAAGTTTCCCCTTTGAGGAACTTTATAGCTTCCTGGACATTTTCCATATATTCCTTTTCGCTTATTTTCCCAACACAAGGCGCATAACATCTTTTTATGTGATAATCCAGACATGGTCGTGCCTTCTTTTCATTCAGAGGCTGTCTGCATCTGCGTATCTTAAATACCTGGGAAATGACATCCAGTGTTTTTCTGATAGCTCCCGCATTAGTGTATGGTCCGAAGTACAGAGCTCCATCCATGAGCCTTCTGCGGGTTAGGAATATCCTTGGATATTTTGAGTTTACTGTGACCTTTACATAGGGATATCTCTTATCATCCTTCAGCCGTACGTTATACCGTGGCCTATATTTCTTGATAAGATTAGCTTCAAGAACAAGTGCATCTACTTCAGTGTCTGCGATAATATATTCAAGGTTCTCTATATGCCTCACAAGCGTTTTTGTCTTAGGAGAAAGGTTCTTTGGTGACTGGAAGTATTGACGGACCCGTTTTCTGAGGGAAAGTGCCTTTCCCACATAGATTATTTCTTCCGAGCCATCCTTCATAAGGTACACACCCGGAAGATCTGGAAGCGAGGATAGGTCAACTGCCATGAAATAGTTCTCCAACCATCGTTATTTGCAATGGGGAACTATAAATGTGCTATCCTTGGATAAAAAGAATGTACCTAGCATTGTGAATATTTATTTTCCACTAGTTTGTCATAGACCATATCTATGATAGTTTTTAGGTTTACTATATCCTCACGATTGTATTCTAACAGAGTTTCAAGGGATTTCTGGTTGCCACGTTCATATTCTCTCCAAAGGCGCACTGCATCAAAACCTGACAGGCCAGTCGTATTCTCGCTTCTGGAAATATTAAGCATTTGTTCTACTTTCTTCAATCCGCCAGAAAAACCAATTCGACGCAGAGGATACATCAGGTCGATGTGCAATTGATCAAATTCTATCTCCGGAAATTCTCTTTTTATGAAAGGCAGATCAAAGCGGGCACCATTGAAAGTGATAAGAGTTTTGTATTTAGGCAACTCCTCTACTATTTCTTCAAGGTCTATACCTTTAACGTATGTACGTGCTTCCTTTCCATCATAAATACCTACTACTGTAATGCTGTCATGACCGGGAGCAAGGCCTGTCGTCTCAATATCTACACATGCTACTTTATCTGAAAAATGGCGATAAGCTCTCCAATGTTCTGAAGAAGGTAGAGAACGGGCAAAAAATGAGTGGTCTTTAGCTTCAAG
>MVQW01000320.1 GCA_002067265.1 Methanomethylovorans sp. PtaU1.Bin073
GGATGGCGCACGGTGGTAAAACTAATCTCTGCTACTGTTGCCCCTTCCACAATTTCGCCATTTTTGTATATGGGTACCAAGGCTTCATTATCCATTGCTGTGATGTTCAAAGCCTCATAAGCTTCTCCGGTTGCCTTATATCCACCTTTGGGACCGGGAACTCCTTCTACAAGTTGAAGTACCTTTAAGGATTGCATTTGATTTCGGACCGTACCTGGGTTTCTATTAATGATTTCAGCAATTTCTTCTCCTTTGACGGCACGATCTTTCTCTCTTTGTAGATTAATCAAAGCAATAAGTATATCTTTTTGGATAGGTGTAAGCTCCATTTGATCACCATTCGTGTGTAATAAAACTAAATTATAGTAATTCACCCCTATATATATAATTGAGTATTTCTTATGGTAAATACTCTATTTACAGAACAATTATATACGTCATAGACCTTGAACGTCATACAGGTAAAGAAACAATGATATTCGAGAAAATTCCTACTATACATACTTCTGATGAGTTAATAGATAAAGCTTTTAGAAGAGGTGTAAGGGCAGCAACGGGTAAAAAATCAAGCGGCAGGGCCAGTTTCCTTGAATCCCAAGAATCTATGTTGCTAACATCAGCTAATATATTATCAGATAATCTGGCTAATATCAGCAAAAAATTTCCAAATTTTGATGAGTTGTCTGGTTTCTACTATGAACTGGCAGATATACTTGTAGGTGTGGATAAAATACGTACCTCTTTATCCAGAGTAGCATGGACAAGTGAAAAAATACATGATCTTGCAAGGGAATATGTAGGTCGGATGCGTGGCAGTCCAACCCCGGAAAACTTGCGTAAACAATGTTTTGGCCGTATGGGTTCACTGATGGATTCTATAAATAAAGATCTTTTACTCTTAAACGAGGCTCGTAATATTTTGCGCAAACTGCCTGCTGTTCACGACGAGCCAACAATTGTTGTGGCAGGTTATCCAAACACAGGCAAGTCAAGTTTTGTAACGGCCGCAACTAAGGCAACTCCAGAAGTTGCACCTTATCCCTTTACAACTAAAGGTATTTCTATTGGGCATTTTTCAATAGGTAATGTAAGGTATCAGGTTATTGATACTCCAGGTCTTCTTGATAGGCCGATGTCTAAGAGAAATGATATTGAGCTGCAAGCGATTACTGCTTTGAAACACTTGGATGCAGTGGTGCTTTTCCTCATTGATGCAAGCGAAAATTGTGGTTATACAATTGAGGAACAAGAAAATTTGTTACAAGAAGTTAGGACTCAGTTCGATCTGCCAATACTTGTTGTTTCCAACAAATCGGATCTTCCTCATTTTCAGAACCTTGACTTTACAGAGATGTCAATGTCTACAGCTACCGGCGAAGGCATAGAAGAAGTAATAGCATCTCTTGTGATAATGATAAATGAAAAAAAAGTTGATGAATCAGTGCTTTAATTCATGTAAGCACTTTTTCCATAATTTCCAGCGCTTTCAGAATATTTGGCATGGATGAGGCGTAAGATATTCTAATATGTCCATCTCCATTTTCTCCAAAAGCCGTTCCTGGTACCACTACTACTCCGTTAGCTATGAGCTTAGAAGCCACAGTGTTGCAGTCTTCCACTTCAGGGAATGCATAAAATGCTCCTTTTGGGACAACACATTTAAGTCCCATTGATCTGAGTCCCGATATCAGCACATTCCTACGCTTCAGGAATTCCTCTCTCATAAAGGATACTGAATCCTGAGGTCCGGATATAGCTGCATAAGCTGCTTTTTGGGCAATTGAATTGGCACATGCCTGTACATACTGATGAACTTTCAGCATCTGTTCAATGTATTCATTCTTGGCAGCTACGTATCCTATTCTCCATCCAGTCATAGCATATGTCTTAGACACAGCATTAACTGTCATAACATTATCTGTAAACTGAGCAGGGCTGATGTGTTCGCCTTCGTAGATGAAATGCTCATATACTTCATCAGAAATTATAGTGATGTTGTTGTCATCTGCTATTTCTGCAAAGGCTCTTATATCTTTTTTACTCTGGACAGCACCAGTAGGATTTGCGGGAGAATTAATTATCATTGCCTTTGTTTTTGGATTAATCCTTTCCATTACAGATTCCGGACTAATAGTAAGTTCTTCATTCAGGGGGACACCTGCCACTTTTCCTCCCATCATATTCACCAGAGCGTTATATGATACAAATCCCGGATTTGCTATCATTACTTCATCCCCGGGATTAACAAGGGAAGCTATAGCAAGCTCAAGAGCTTCTGATGCTCCAGAAGTAACGATTATTTCTGAAGGGTCAACATCAAAAGAATTCTCTTCTTTAAATTTTCTGCTCAATTGCTCGCGGAGTTCTACAATGCCCGGACCAGCTGTATACGCAGTGAATCCCTCATTGATTGCATCAATAGCAGCCTGCTTAATATGTTGAGGCGTATCAAAGTCGGGCTGTCCCAGTCCGAGATTAATAGCATCTGAGCCCGCAGCTTCAAACATCTTCCGGATCCCGGATATATTCATATTAAGGACTCTGTCAGCAAACTTCGATCCAGGCATGATTTTCCTTCCTTCATTCCAGTTTATTGTGTCTTGACTTTAGGTCTTCTTCGGAGGCACCAGTGATGTAAATTA
>MVQW01000321.1 GCA_002067265.1 Methanomethylovorans sp. PtaU1.Bin073
ATTGCATACAATCTCCTTGACTTCAAATTTGCACTTCAGTATGGGAAAACAGCACTTGTGGAAGTATCATTGAGAGATAGTATCATCAAATGTGCATAATACAACCACCGAAATAGAGGAAGAGGATCCTGATTAACCTTCGATTTTAGGTCTTCGATAAGTACCAGACAAGATTTGTCCCCTACATCTTTTGATTCTTCCTCTTTTTATAAAATTCTCAGTTTTAGGATAGATTTCACGACCCTAAACTATTCCTCCAATCTTTCCACAGTGTTAACAAGAACTCTCCAGCTTTGAATACTTCTCTGACCAGCTACTAAGTTCTTTCTCGAGGAACTCATTGACCTTGCTAGGCAAATGAGCTTGGTGAGGCACTGGGCCTGACTGAAGATGAGATAACTTTCTATGATATTCGTGAGCTAGCACTGCTTATACTCGCATATATCCGCAAATCCCTGTCACACCAGCTTGCAGACCCAAACATACCATGCCAGCATTGTCGTACAGCCTCATAGCAAGGCTTTCTCCCTGGTACACATAGGAAGCCAGAATTATGAAGGAAATCAACACTTATCATGGTGATGATTGCCTGCTATGCACTGTGGTTTTCATAGTCTCAAAGAAACGATTCTCAGAAAATGTATGCGACAGGTGACATCTTTTTAATAAATATATAAATATTTATATACAAGATACGAGAATAATGCTACTAGTAGTACCTGCTACAAAAGGAGTTGAAAAACATGATGAAAAATAGAAATTCTGTTTTTCGTGATTATGTCCACGAACTCGAGGATGGCTCATTGAGTGACGTTATATCTGATTGGAAGATTGAGTTCATGCTTCATGATAGCAATTTTAGTGTTGAGGAACTGAAGCATAAGGTTGAGGAAATGGGCATTGAAATAATCGGTGATGTTGAAATCGAAATTGGTGAATGGGGGTGTCCCGACTTTGTGACCATAAGCACCGATGCCAACATCGATAATGAGCTATACGCTGAATTATACGAGTTTACGAAACGTAATAGTATAAGTGTTATTTTTTATGAACACCAACCGTCTCATAGTCGCATAGAGAACGGTGTTGAGACACGTCCATTTTACACAAAGTACAGATTGGATTGGATTGAGATGGATGTCATGCTCAAATTTATTAAAGAAGACGACCCTGAAGAATGGGCACGGATACAGGCAGAGAATGACAGTTGAGAAAATATCAATCTCAATGAGGAAGGATGTGATGGAAGAGACAGATGATCTTAGAGGTCTCATTCCACATTCAGCTTACATACAGGCAGCCCTCATTGAGTATAACAAAAAGCAACGTACTCAATGAACTAACTACTTCTTTTTTCTTTGATATTATTCGCTCACCAGAGTCACTTATACTTTAGGGCCTTGTAGTATCCTCACTCAGCGAAGACCTGTAGATTCTTTTTTCACTAATGCCAAGGTTTATAGTCATCCCCACTAAAAGTACAGCCAGAGAACAGGATTTTTGGTGAGACAGCCTTCTATGATGCACTGGAAACAAATGACAGTTCAGTTAAAGTAATACTCTGCGGACTATAAGCAAGGTAACTGGTAGTTACTGGACAGTTTGTGAGAATGTCCGTACACAGATGCGTGTGCTTGTGAAGCGTATCCTGCGTTACCGGACAAGCAGTTGCAGCATTATAACAAAATAATCTCTTAACAGGTCATACAGATTCATTGTTCTGTACCTTCCTAGTTATTTCTAAGATTCTACTAAGGTACATGACTATCATATTTTACAGCAAAATAGATACGCTGCCGAAGATACAATAGATGAGTTTAAACTAACTATGTTTTAATTTTCATTCAGCCATTTCCTATCATAACTTGTGACACAATGTGGGAATATATCCATCCAGTTTTTTATAATGTGTTTTAAATATGTTTCACCTCTTCGAGACATTTCAATAAAGAACATACCTAATATTGCATGGACTATTCTAGATAATGTAAAACCAATTTCAAGCGCTATATCCGACAGTCTGTCTTTTATTTCTGGCTGAATTTTCAGATCAAGCCTCCTATCCATGATATCACCGATATAGACTTGTTCACGACCGTTCTTTAAGTCACAAACTGGTTTACTCACTGTGTTGATTGTTACTTCCGTGGGAGTCTTTAGCATTGAAAAATCTATTATTTCATTGGGGTTTCCATTACTAATCTCGATAAAATTATAAAAAATTGCAGCAGCTGTTTTCCATTCACGGAAATCTCCAATAGTTTTTGCAGCTGCTTGCAATAAATCGTGGATTGGTGGAATAATTTTTACACGTCTTAGACTTTTCTCACTGTACAGTTTATTTTTTTCCTCGCCCATGAGCGCATTTTTTGTATTTTCCTTAAATTTAGATTGACGAGTCCTCCTCATAACCCGATTCTGATGCGCTGTTGGATATGACATTGTAATGCTCCCTTTTATCTACAATCTATAACTACAGTATAGTTCAATCATCATATAATATTTTCGTGGACGAAAATACTGCCATATTCTGTGCTGGATGTAGGGGGATACAGCGAAGGGTAGTAGTATATTCATAAAGTTACTGTAATACGCAAGTCCACATTACAAAACGTATAACAGACATCTAAAAATAATAAAGTCAATTATAAAGTAACATTAGAACGCACAGTAACTACCAGTTCCCTTGAATTGTCCGCAGGGTATCACTTTAACTGCACTGTCATTCGTTTCCAGAGCACCATAGAACGCGATTTCATCTTCGGTCAGGTTTAATGCTTCTCCAACTCGGCAAAGTCGATACGTTCCTTGATGACATAGCAGCAACCAGATCCATTGCACAGAAGCTGCTTAAGTCATCAAGAGACTCAAAAGAAGAGGCAAATGGTATATCCCAAATGAAGAAGCCCTATTGAGACTTTCAGTCTCAATATTGATAGATATCAATGAAGAGTGGATAACTGGAAACAGTGCGACAAGAAGCTATACCTTGAATTGCGGAAACGCTATCCCTTCCATTTGGGATGATCCTACTATGACATGCGTTGATGGTAACGTCAGGGTGTGAAGCTCATAGGACAATATGGAGAAATTTGAAAGTCTAACTCAAACAATCTGTTAGGATAAGAATACTATGAGGAAACGAAAGTTGAAGCATCATAAGAGTCGTCAGTGATGACAAGTGAAATTAGACTGATACACTTGAACCAAAAGGTACGGAATCAGACTATAATAGCTTGTTTCATATTATAGGAAATGGACAAATGGTTCCCGGCTTACAGATGACCTCTAACGTATTCACAATTATTCATGATATGGAACTTGGTAAGTCCCACGTGCTCCCGGTAACGGGTAGGAATTTCGCGAGAAACAACAATGGTACAGGGGATATAGGAAACGGTAAAACGCAAATGGCATCTTGTAATGAGATGCATAGAGGTTCAAAATTTGCCTTGATCCGAAAGGATGCTGACTTACCGTAGGTATTCTATTGCATGAATGGAGGCAAACTTATGAATGTAAGTTATTCAACGATACCCTCGGGTGAGAGGCTTACAGACGTCAAATACCCACTCAAGTGGGAAGACATCGACTGGAAAACAGTCAATGAGAAGGTTAATAAGCTGCAAACCAGAATTGCAAAAGCGGTTAGACAAAGAAAGTGGCATTCAGTTAAACGACTACAATATTTACTCACAAACTCCTTCCATGCCAGGTTACTGGCAGTGAAGAAAGTGACTCAGAATAAGGGTAAAAGGACAGCAGGAATTGATGGAAAAACGTGGACAACACCTTTATCCAAAATGAAAGCTGCTCTGAGCCTATCCGGGAAGAGTTACAAAGCAAAACCAATGAGAAGAATCTACATTGAGAAATATGGGAAGAAGGAGAAACGACCACTAAGTATTCCTACAATGCACGATAGAGCAATGCAGGCGTTACATGCTCTTGCACTAGACCCAATTGCAGAAACAACAGCAGACAGAGCTTCGTTTGGCTTCCGTCAGAACAGGAGTACTCATGATGCTTGTGAACTATCGTTTAAGTGCCTGAGCAGGAAACATTCTGCTCAATGGGTGCTTGAAGGGGATATCAAAGGTTGTTTTGATAATATCAACCATGATTGGCTACTGGCCAATATCCCAATGGATAAATCAATACTTAAGCAATTTCTTAAAGCAGGGTTTGTTTATAACCGACATCTGAATCCCAGTAAAGCAGGAACTCCACAAGGAGGTATCATATCCCCGATATTGGCAAATATGACCTTAGATGGCATTGAAAATGCAATAGCTGCTAAGTATCATACAAACATGAAGGGAACTATCAATAAAAGATATAACCTTCATAAAGTCAATTTCGTGAGATATGCAGACGATTTCATCGTCACCGCAGATTCAGAGGAAGTAGCTAAAGACGTTGCAGAATTGATTACATCATTCCTGAAGGAGAGGGGTCTGGAACTATCAACAGAGAAGACTCTTGTGTCCCATATAGATGATGGATTTGACTTCTTGGGCTGGAATTTCCGAAAATATAAAGGAAAACTTCTAATCAAGCCTTCCAGGAAATCCATTGATAAAATCACTAAGAATATTAATGATGTAATTAAGAAAGGTAAGGCATGGTCACAGGAATCTCTCATCCGAAAGCTTAATCCAATTATCACCGGATGGGCTGGATATCACCAAACAGTTGTTTCTAAGGACGTATTCTCCAAACTTGATTACAGGTTGTGGAATATGCTCTGGACATGGGCTAAAAGGAGACATCCTGATAAATCCCATTGGTGGATTGCCAATAGATATTGGCATAGGGTTGGATCAAGGAATTGGGTATTTTCTACTGGAAGTTATGAACTCAAGCACGTCCCGGATACGAAGATTATCAGACATCCCGGTATAAAACGGGACAAGAACCCTTTTCTAGATAAGGAATACTTCGAACGGCGAAGGGAGTATCTAAGAATTCGGAGAAAGGATAACTACCCCAAACCTAGGAATTTTGAGTTGACTGGAACAGGAAGTAATGTTGTTAGTTACTATATATACTAAATGCCACAAAAAAAAGAGAGAATAACTGCTGCCCGATACACAAAAGGTTATAGAATGCTTGAGCGGTATGAAGGGAAACTTTCACGTACCGTTCTTAGAAGAGGGAGAGCGAGCAATCGCTCTTTCTTATTTGACGATATTTATCTATGGA
>MVQW01000322.1 GCA_002067265.1 Methanomethylovorans sp. PtaU1.Bin073
CCAGTGACACCATCTTGTCATGTCTGGCTACATCTTCGGTATTTGAGGAGTCGATGGTGCGGATTGGGAGCTTTTCCATATATTGACGTTTCCATCTAAAGAATCCGCCTCTGATAACTGAACTCACATTAGAAAACATAAATGTCCACAGTTTTGAGTTCAGAATACCTAATAGATACAGGGAGTTATTTGCTAGGATATAAGAAGTTGTATCTGAATACAATTTACTGTCATCTAAAGTGAACTGGCCATTTGTTGCGATTTCTGCATATAATATTTTAGGATATTCAAATTCGTGATAATAATCACATGCTCTTAGCTCCCACCAATAATCACCTTTATCATACCTTTTTTCTCCCTCATTTGTAAATGGTTCAAGGTGATTTGCAATGGAGGGATAGTTTTCTTTCAACCAAAGCCATTTGTTCTTTGAGGTTCCTGAATTATTGTTCGTCCAACCTTTTTTGAACAAAATAAGATATTGCTGCGGTTTAAGATCAACATACCGCTTAATCTCCCGACCTGCCAAAAATGGTTTTATTATTTCAGCACTTTTTGGATCTTGAGCAATCAATCTATCTTTTGTAGCTTCATCAATAACGAATGCTTTGTTCAGACCGGTCAAAACTCCACGATATATTTTTCCTTCGACATATTCTCCAAGAGGCTTCCCCGACCGCATCAGTTTGTCAAGCAGGGATTGGTTCATTTCATCCACAAGCGACCATCCATCATCACTTAGAGAGTTTCGGTGAATCAAATGTCCACTTTCTTTGACATATTCTGAGAGATCAGAAAAGTCTAAAGTGTCCACATGTATAGCCTTAAAAGAGTCATTAGCTTCGCCTTTTGCAACCCTCAGAATACATGGATATGTCGTTGCCTGCTTGAATACAGGCAGATCCCCGAAATCAATGATCTCTTCTATTGTTTTGCTTTTCAGCCAACTGCGCAGAGGCTTGCCATAGTTAGCCCTCATCCATTTATTGGCAACAATGTATGAGAACTGACCCACATCTTTCAGAAGAGAGATACCCTTCTCGATAAAATAAGCATAAAGATCAGCAATTCCGTGATATACTTCATAATGCCCATCGAAGTATTCTTTTTGGCCTTTCAGTAGTTCCTGCCGTACATAAGGCGGATTACCGATAACTGCATCAAAGCCTCCTTGCTCAAAAACATCAGGAAACTCCTGCTTCCAATCAAATGCATTGATTCGGTAGAATTCCTCATCGTTATCAAGTGTCATCTGAATAGTGGAATAAATATCAGGACCAATAAGCGAATTGCCACATTTTATGTTCTCATCCAAGGATGGAAGCACCCTTTCCTGAGTAATCGTAAGCTGCTTTGAGATACGCTCTCCTTTCTCACCTTCCAGTACCTTGAGAAGAAGTGAAAGCTTCGTTACTTCTACTGCTTGCTGATCAATATCCACGCCGTATATGTTGTTAAGCAAGATCCTTTTCTTTTCATCAGATGTAAGCCGCCAATCATCTTCACTCATCTGATAAATTGGGAAGTCATAATCGCTTCCTGCAGACCTTACTTTCTTTCTTCCTTTCTTAGTGGAAACAGGTTTTACGGGTAGAAGCTTTTGGACCTCTTTATCAGTGGCAGCCTTTCCTTCTTTCATCAATGGCACAAGATGGGTTATGTACCAATCGACATGCCAGTTAAGAAGATAATGATAAGCACCGATCAAAAAGGAGCCTGAACCACATGCAGGATCAACAACTTTCAAGTTCGATACTTCTGTGGGATTTTTGTTCTCAACAAGCTTTCCAATAGTGTTCTTAACAATGTATTCCACGATGTAAGTAGGCGTATAGTAAACGCCTCCGGCTTTCTTTACTTCCGGCTTCTCTTCAATCTTCGCTTGATGAGATGCAGTAAGCCTAATGACTTTGCCCAAGAATTGCTCATAAACCTGTCCCAGAATATCGGCAGGGACGACAGAGAACTCATACGGGGATTCAGGGTAATACAACCTGCTTACAATATGCTTGAGTGTCTTATCATCGATCTCAAGAGAAGTTGTCAAAATATCCGGTTCTTCCATGCCTTCTTCATGCCTGAAATGGAAAAGTCCAGAATTGTATTTGTCATCTGCATGTAAAAAGAGATCAATCAGATTTTTGTAAACATCCTTGCCTTCTACTTTTGCTTTAAGTTGCCCGTATTCTTCAATTCCCCTATCCTCACAGATACGCAAAAATATGATCCGATCAATGATTTTCTGCACAGCAAGGTTCAATTCACGTACTGAAAGACTGGTGTTCCTAAGCGCAATGTTCTTAGCAAGATCATCTCTCCATCCTTCAATCTCAGCCAAGAATGCATCATCTATGCCTGCAGTCCCCTTTCCTCCTTTCTTTTGGACCAAACTATCAGCAAGATCATCGAATTTGCCTGTAAAGATTGCCTGCTTGGAATATTTCGATGCGATCTCATCCCATTTTGTAAGATAATCCTTATACGTGTAATATTCAATGCGTCCAAGTGTGGATTTATCATCAGGGGATGGTTTCTTTGTGCAGTCAAATACTATGAATTCCTCAAAGTCTGTGAGGATGCTTACAGGCAACTTTGCACTCCATGCATAACGGCGAAGTTGATAAGCAGGTTCAGGATTCTCTTTGAGATTTACTGCCGGTTTCTTTGCTTCAACAAAGAACTTTCTTACTCCACCAATTCTAAAAGAATAGTCCGGTGCTTTGGTTTTTCCACCAACCTTTACAGCATCTTCATGGATAACCTCTTTGTATCTCTCATCGTATGCCTGAGTGTTATCCACATCCCAGCCAAGTGCCTTGAAAAGCGGATCAATGAACTCTCTTCTTACTTGTGTTTCATTATAAGAGGGAGATGTATATTTGGAGTAATACTGATCAAAACGTTCAACAAGTTCTATTACTTCTCTGGGAGCAGGCATATTATCACATAGTATTGGGAACACATGCATTTAAAGAAATGTGTCACTGTATAGTAATCATGAGAATCGCCCAGGGGTCTAAAGCGTGTACCTTAAAATTACCATTCATGATCTAAAATATTGACTTCATCCTGTACAGCATTCAAATAAAATTTCATCTCACTGATGTCCTTTCTAATCAGTTCTTGTCTTTCAACTGCGTCTGGATATCTTTGAATGATGTTCTGTAGATATTGGAAATACTGCTGTTGCCATTTCCTCAAAGCATAATTTCTTCCTGAATATGGCTCCTTGCTATCTGCACAATAATTGTTAATTTCATCTGCCAGCAGAATTACATATAACCTATATAGTAAGTAGTTGCCATTTTCAGCTTCATCAAACCAATTAACGCTGTTTGTCGCAGTAAGAAGTTGTCGAACATCATCCCAAAAAGTATCTGGCACGTCAGCAATACTTAAACTTGTCAGATGCTCTTTAAATCGATGTGCTGAATTTTTGTATTCATTGAATGACTGGAGAATATTCCCCATATGCCTATTCATATTTTTATCCTTTTTATAGGTAAAAGCAAGTACACCATTTTCTATAACAAATGGACTCATGTTGCCAAACCATTCTAAAAACCAGTTTTCACTGAGGTAGGATACTGGATTATGATTATCTCCAAAACCAAACACATAATTCCGATTTAATTTATCCATAGGGGTACTAAACGATTGTTTCAATTCTGGAAGTATTTTCTCTTTGATCTTTCTTGTATCGTCTCTATTCCACTGTTTTTGTGTAATGAGATAAGTTCCAATTAAAGTAAGACCTGTAGAGATTACAATTGAGATGGCTTCGGAAGCATGATCATAGATAGACATGTTTTGAGCACCCATATTTAAGTGTGAAATCATATTAAATCTTGTGTATGGCTTTTGAAAGGAATTATCCTGGGTGGTACATTTACCCTACCCTGGGGATAATGCCTTGATATGGGGGACCACAGAACTTCACAGAGGCACAGAGGCAAGTGGACCATAGCTGGCTTATCTTACTGGCTCAAGTGCCAGATACCCCTGGGAATTGTAAGTCTAAATTGCCCTGAATGCATTTTGGACTCAAGCATTTTTCCTTAATGACATCCCTTATATACATGCAAGTCATACTCAGAGTATCCATATTTTAATCATTTCAATGCTCTGAAATGGAATTGTGCGTATTGTCGTTTTGTCCTAAAACATCAATGTATTCACTACTTTTAGTGTGGATCTTCTAGGCAATTTCACATAGAAATGTTCAGTTATCTTGCTGTTTTATTATTTCATCAATGTGGACGAATATGGCTCAAAAACTTAAAGAACAAAGGAAACCAGATTTAACAAAAATAATACTTATATTAACTGCATATTCATATCATCAATGCTGATATGCAGATTGATAACTAACCTACAATGAACTACTAAATATTGAATTTCAAGGTCATTAAAGGAAGGATGAATTAATTGCCTGGTATTAGAAGAATGGTTTTGGATGTTTTAAAGCCACACCACCCCTCGATTGTTGAATTTTCTAAAAAACTAAGCATTCTGTCAGGTGTCTCAGGTGTCAATCTCAGCTTGTATGAAGTTGATCAGCAGACAGAAACTATAAAGATTACCATTGAAGGGGATGACCTGGACTATGAGGAAATAAAGCAGTCTATAGATAATCTGGGTGCTGTGATCCACAGCATTGATGAGATCGTAGCAGGCCACAAGCTTGTAGAAGAAGTAGAGACGCTGCAGGAAAGATAAGCATCTTACTTCTCTTTTTTGTATACTTTTTTTATATTGTTCAGTATCTTGTAATAACATCAGCAAAAGCAAAATTAGGTTTTACATCCCTTATTTTCACTCTAACTTTGTCCCCTTCACTTGCTCCTTTTACAAATACGACAAAGTCCTGGACCCTGAATACTCCGTCACCTGTTGATCCTTTACTGGTGATTTCCACATCCAGTTCTTCTCCTTTCTTTACGGGCGCTTTAATGAATTTGCTGGCGATCACATATATCTCTGCACTCTGAGACCGGGATGCTACCGGGGAAAAAGATCTTGTGTGAGTAAAACTAGTCCTTGCTTCTTCAAGAAATGTCTTAAACATATCTCCCTGGAAAACCTTGACCACAAAATGGCCACCAGGCTTGAGAATTTTCATAGCGCATCCGAGTGCAGATTTCGCAAGGTCTATAGACCGTGCATGATCATAGCTCCAGTTGCCCGAAAGATTGGGAGCTGCATCACAAATGACAACGTCCACTCCACCTTCGCCCACCAGATCAAATATTTTCTTTATGGTGTTATCGGAGGTAATATCTCCTTTTATGGTTTCTACACCTTCTATCGGTGAGATTCGCTGCAGATCTACTCCTATGACCCTTCCGCCTGAGAGTTTTTTTGCGACTTCGGACCATCCGCCGGGTGCTGCTCCCAAGTCAACTACGGTGTCTCCCTCTTTAATTACATTGAACTTCTCATTTATCTGCAACAACTTGTACGCAGCCCTTGACCTGTAGCCTTCTTCTTTTGCGCGCCAGTAATAGGTATCTCTTCTATCCCTTGCCATTATCCTGCCTGTATTAGTTTGATTGTTTTAGGTGTTCTATCTTTTTACTTAGTTCCATCAGATGATCAGCTACTGCTGTAAATCTGCCTGGTAACCATGAATCGTAGTCATAATAAAGATTAAGCAGATCGCTATAGTGTGATTCCAGTGTTTTTATTTCCTTGATTTCATTTCTGGTTGAGCTTATCCCCATTTCAAGGTCATGCATTCTTTTCTCGAAGTTTTGCAATAATTTCATTGCAATGAAATCCATATCTACTTTTCTCACAGATAGTTTCAGAATATCAATGACCTGACTAAGTTCAGCCGGAATCTGTGGGAATGCATTTGGTCCTGTTATGAAATATATGTTCTCATCGTCTTTTGTTCCTGATATTTCCTCTGCCGAAACAGATTCGATCAGATGTTCTTTTGCAGCTTTCATGCAAAGCTCATGCAGCGCATTTGCCTCGTGAGTAGAATTTCTTAACTCAGATATCTCTTTGTCCACAGCACATATTTCTTCAAAAGTAACAGCACCTAGAACATAGGTTATACCTGTAAGCTCAGCAGCGGATATCATAAGACCATACCTTAAAGGAAGGATATACCATAAATAAGAAAGAGGGTAATAAAGTTACCTACAACTTGCACCTTCTACAAGCAAGCGATTCTAACAGAATAGCACATTGTTCATTTAGAACAGTATTATTATCAAAAATAGAAAGAGGACTGCACAAATGCAGTCTTAATTTTATTCCAGATATATAGCTGGCCTCATTGGGGCAGCAAATCTGGACTTCTTCTCTGGATCATAATCTGGTGAATCTGCACTATATACTTCTACTGCACAGTTAAATTCCTTCTCAAAGAACTGCTGGTTTTCTTTGAGGATTGCCAGTTCATCTAGTTCATAACCATCAAACATCTCTAAGCGTTCGTCTTTCATGCTGGTAACATCAGGCACGATCTTCTGTACGAACTTTGGTATTTCCTTTCCATATGCCCGGTTTGCAGGTTCTGCCATCAAAGCCTTGATAAGAACACCAGGGTTAAGCGTACCTTCGGCCTGCATCTTAAGAGCCATCTGGAAAGTTTTTGTCTTCCATGTTGCAGATGTGTACAACACCACTTTCTTTGGTGTCATTTTCGTGACCTTTAGTATTTCTTCGATGTCTTCCAGCGTGTTGTCCACAAGTTCCTCTGCAAGCTCTGCATTGCTATTAAGCAGTGAAGCATCAAAAGTCGGATATGGAGCAAGGGATACAAAATCATTTCCTTCATGTCCCAGTGCCTGCCATATCTCCTCACATACATGCGGCATGAAAGGTGCCATCAAGCGCACCCACGTATCCAGCATGTCATAGAGCAGGTTACTGCCGCCCCTTTTCTGATACCATTTTATGTCGTTGAGCAACAGGAAGAATGCGTTCTGCAGGGCGCTGCGTGTTCTAAGGGATAACATGTCATTGTTAGTTTCTCTGATGCGCTGCTGCAGACGGCTAAGCATCCATCTGTCTATAAGCTTAAGCTCTCCGCACAAGCCGCATACGACACCGGACTCAATTATCTCCCGGGCAAAGGAGTAGAACCTTTCCACCTGTTTCCTTGCAGCTTCGACTCCACTGTTCCTCCAGTCAGCATCTTGTGTCTGTTCAGCACTTGAGAGAATGTACATTCGGGCTATATCTGCACCGTATTCATCAACTGCAGTTCTCAGAGTCAGCAACGGACCTTTGGATTTGCTCATTTTTTGTCCTTCCAGGGACACAAAACCATTAACTGCAAGTGCCCGGGGCCATCTCTCTTCATCAAATATGGCTACGTGGTGGAAAAGGAAGAATAGTAAGTGATTGGGCACAAGGTCTTTACCTGAAGATCTAAGGTCCACAGGATACCAGTAGTCCATGTCCTTTTTCATCTGTGCTATGAGTTGCTCATCAAGGCCTGTATCAGCAGCTGTTTGCTGCACAGTGCCCTTACCAAGCAGTACATAATCGAAAAGTTGAGGAGTAAGGTGTTCTGGTCCAATGCCGCGGGCAAAGAACTTGTTGGTGATATAGTATGTCATATAGATAGTAGAATCACCAAGCGACTCGATCAGCCATTGGTCATCAAAGGGCAAATGCGTACCAAGACCTTTTTTCCTTGCACAGGCTTTGTCCTTGAGCCAATCGACCTTGTTGTTGAACTCTACTCTATAGTCTTCAGGAATTATTTCCATCTTCTCAATACATCTGTATACCTTATCCTTCCACTCAGGGTTAGAGTAGTTCAGGAACCACTGCCCTTCCACCATGTTTACTACACAGGGAGTTCCGCAGCGGCATACGACCGGTTCGCTGAACTCATAGAATACTTCTCCTATACCCTGGCTTATAAGATCCCGTGTGAGTACATCCTTGATCTTGGAAACTGCTATTCCAGCATACTT
Source organism: Methanomethylovorans sp. PtaU1.Bin073 (assembly GCA_002067265.1). The sequence continues at coordinate 7,944 of MVQW01000322.1, forward strand.
TCCAGTATTCTCTTTGAGTACCCCGCCATGGAATTCTCTTCTGTATACGATCTTGGTGGCTTCTTCAGCTTTTGGATCTTTCTGATCCATCACGCCAAGCTGTTGCACAGCTTCTACAGCAGGATACTCTCCGAATTCCTTGGCTGTTATCAGAGAAATTAATTTTATATTGCGCAGGTCTTCCTTGATTCCATATTCTGAAAGGTCTCTGTCATAGAGGTCCTTCAATGCAAGGTAATCATAAGGTGCATGTGCAGGCACGCTCATTACAATTCCACTACCATTCTCTCCCCTTACAAATGAGGCAGGCAATGTAATAACGTCATTGCCAGTAAGCGGATTTTTCACCTTGATACCTATTAGGGATGTAGATGGCACGTTCTCTACAAATTCCACTTTCCTGTCTGTGAAAGTGAGTTTTCTGTAAGCCTCCTTGCTTACTACCCAGAATTCTGTTTTCCCATCTTTTTCTACTTTGATCTTCACATGTTCTATGTTAGGATTGATCCAGAGGTTAGTAACACCGAAAATAGTCTCAGGGCGCAGGGTAGCGCAAGGTAGTACTACACCATCATGCTGGAACTTGACAAAAGTATAATCTACAATTGTTGCTTCTTCCCCATGCAGGATATCGTGGTCCTCAACTGGATTATTGTCATTTGGGCACCATTTTACAGGATGTGATCCCCTGACAATGAGGCCTTTCTCGTACAACAAGTTGAATTGCCACTCTATAAACTTTTTGTAAGTGGGATCTGTAGTAGTGAACTTGCGTCTCCAGTCAATAGAGTAACCAATAGAACGCATAGCCTTTTCAGCTTCTATGCTGAAGTACTCTACTATTTTTTCAGGAATGACCAGTGTTTCCAGAATATCTATAGGTATACCATGCAGTTCTGTATATACTTTCATGGTCTGAGGGTCACGGTTAGCTATCAATTCGGCAAGACCTACAATAGGTGTTCCTGTGACATGGAAACCCATAGGAAAAAGCACGTTATATCCCTGCATTCTTTTATAACGTGCTATTACGTCTCCTATGGTGAATGTACGTGTGTGTCCGGCGTGTAAATTACCGTTGAGATAGGGGTAAGGTATTGTTATGAAATATTTTTCTCTCTCATCTGGCTCAGGCTGGAAGACCTTTGTATCATCCCATGTCTTCTGCCATTTTTTTTCTATCTCACGCGGTATGTAATCCTGTTCCATGGTTACGCCTTTTCGGTATTATTATGATGAATAACACCTAAATAACTTACATCCACATAAAGTCTACTCTTTTGGGTGACCCATACAGCAGAACGATTCTTGACATATTTAAAAAGGATCTGCAGCCAAAGCTAAGTATAGGAAGTAGTTTCCTTTTTTGTTCATCAGTATCCTCAGCTTTGGAGTTGAAGATTTTCACCGCAGCATGGACAGCTGACATTCCCTTCTTCGCAATGATCACAGGGGGTCACAACTTCCAGTTCGAATCCACAACTCTCACAGAAATAATGTTCCCCTACTTGCATATCACATATCTTCATTTTCTCCCCAATGAAAAATTGCTTCAAACAGTACTTATAATTTATCCTGTTCTCTGCTAACATACCGTTATGCTTATTCTTAAAGAATTGAATTTAGTCCCATGCATGTTGAGTTTGTAAGTGGCCATATATGTATAGAAGACCTCAAGTCATTTCTCAGGAAAACTGCAGACATATCAAAGGCAAATAGTTGTATAATTCAGGCTATTAATGCGGATAAGATCGCAGGTGAAGAACACTTGCGTTTCGCTGTAGCAAAAGCGCTCAGGGCATTCGAACAGGAAAGAAATGCTGCAAAGGATATGGGCATTGAGGTCATGCGTTACGCATCCGGGAAACGCCAGATAGAAGAGGCATTTTCCATGGGTGTGCATCAAGGCCAGAATAATGTTGTTTTTGTAGTACTAGGTGAGGAAGATTCTGTTACAACATGTGTATATATACTCAAAGAAATTCTCATTCCTGCTGATGTTATTGAATATAAGATGTCTAAAAGGGAAGAAATAATCATGCAGTTTGGCATCACTTCAGATGAGATAGCAGTCGTGGGTGAGCAGATGATTCCGGAACTTGTGATCGAAAGAGTGGCACTTGTGGATGTATTGAAGTAACATTACGAAATAGTAATATATGAATGAGCAGTAGACTTGCCATTATTAATAATTTAATTACATTACATACGATTAAAACCTAATTATACGGGAGGGTTCGAATTTATGCCACATAAGAAAACAGCAGAAGGGATGATCAAATGCGCAGGGCCTATAGAATGTGCTCTGTTGCCAAGGCTTCTTCAGGTTACAGAAGCAGCAGCCATAGCAGCATCTTATCAGATGGGCAGAGGAGACAAGCATTATGCTGATCAGGTATCAGTAGAAGCCATGCGCAGGACGCTGAATCACCTTGATATGAAAGGGATCATAAAGATCGGTGAAGGGGAAAGGGATGAGGCTCCGATGCTGTACATAGGCGAACAGGTAGGTACTTGGGAGGGAGATCTGGAAGTTGATATTGCTGTGGATCCTCTTGAAGGCACCAATCTGGCGGCCAACGGTACCCCAGGTGCAATTTCCGTAATGGCAATGGCTGAAAGAGGTGGTCTTTTCCATGGCCCTGACATCTATATGGATAAGATTGCAGTAGGCCCAGAAGTAGTGAAATATGAGAGGCTGCATCCAGAAGAAAGTATAAATCTGGATGCTCCTGTTATTGATAACCTGGAAATTGTCGCAAAGGCGCTCAATCGTAATATCGATGAACTGGTCGTTGTCATCCTTGACAGGCCAAGGCATGAGGCAAAGATAGAAGAAATCAGAAAGACAGGTGCAAGGGTCAATCTGATCAGTGATGGCGACCTTATGCCGGGAGTTGCCACAGCTATACGCGGTTCAGGTGTCCATGTGGTCATGGGAGCCGGTGGTTCAGGGGAGGCAGTGCTCACGGCTGCTGCTCTTAAGATCCTGGGAGGTAAGATACTCGCAAGGCTTGTGTTGCCTACAGTTGCCAACGGCAAGTCTGAAGAAGCTATAGCCAAGGAAAAAGCTGAAAAGATGCCAAGGCTTGAAAAGATGGGTATAACGGAAAAGAACATGAACGATATACTTGACATCGACAGGCTTGTCCCAGGAAATGATGTTATCTTCTCTGCAACAGGTGTGACTCCGGGTACTCTTCTAAAAGGTGTTCACCTCTTTGGAGAAGGTGATGCAAGGGTCCACAGTCTGACAATGGGCAGTTCAGGTGTAGTTAAATTTACGGATACCATCTACATACATGACAAAGAGGTCACTCCTCTTCGGTTCGTTTAAATAATGAAAGTACACGTATCGACATTTGGTTGTTCTGCCAACCAGGCTTCTGCAGAGGTCATGATGGCCACCATCAGAAGCCTGGGCCATGAACTGGTATCTGAGAAAAATGCTGACGTAGTTGTGCTTAACACATGTACTGTCAAGTATTCCACCGAACAGAAGATTCTGCATAAGATCCGGGAACTGGGGGAAAAAGGCAGAGAAGTAATAGTAGCTGGATGCATGCCTGAAGTGCAGCTTGAGGACATCATCCATAACAACCCTGATGCTCACATTTTGGGTGTCAATTCCATCTCAAGGATAGGTGATGTCTTAAATTCTATCGCCGAGCCGCAGCTGTCTTCACATCCTATTTCTAGGCAGGCTTTGCATGTGTTTTCGTCTGAACCTAAAGGATTCATTAATGTACCAAGGTTCAGATTCAATTCCAACATTCACATCTGTCAGCTTTCCCAGGGATGTAACAATGCATGTTCATATTGTATAGTCCGGTTCGTAAGAGGTCCGTTGAAATCATTTGATCCGGACTCCATCGTAGATGATATACGACAGGGAGTTGCTGAAGGGTGCAGGGAAATATGGCTCACCTCACAGGATAATGCCCAGTATGGCACAGATATAGGATATCTGCTTCCTCAGCTTCTTGAGAAGATATGTGATATACCTGGTGATTTTAAGGTCCGAGTGGGTATGATGAATCCCTTTTCTGTGCTTCCTGTACTGGATGGATTATTGAATGCTTTTGAGCACGACAAGATCTATAAGCTAATTCATTTGCCAATACAGTCAGCATCAAATGATGTGCTGAAAAGGATGAACAGGTTTCATTCCATAGAAGAGGCAAATCATATAATCAACTGCTTCAGAGAGCGTTTTGATGATCTTACTCTATTCACTGATATCATCGTAGGTTTTCCCGGCGAGAATGATGCTGATTTCATGAAAACAATTGAATGGGTGAAGGAGTACAAGCCTGAAAAGGTGAACATTTCCAGGTATACTCCCCGTCCACATACAAAGGCACTTGAATACCGCAACATTGATTCACGTATCGTTGCACAGCGTTCTAATGAACTCCATGCTGTGTGTGAAGAGGTAAAAATAGCTGTCAGAAAGAGTATGATGGGATGGAAAGGCAGGGTCTTTATTTCCAAAGAGGCTAAAGTTAAAGGCCTCATGGCCAGGACAGCATCTTATAAGCCCGTGGTCATTCCGGAATCATCTGCCATTCCCGGAAGCTATTGCGAGGTTGAGATATTCGATGCAACGCCTGGATATTTTCTGGGGAGGTAATTAGCTGCAATTATTCGCAAAAATAAAAATCCCTTCCAAATTCAAAACCGACAAATACAAATAGGTCTATGTAGGATCGAATTAATAATATTCTCATATGTGAAGGCATAATGGATTTCAATATGGGATTAACAAATTATCAGGTAATTAAGGTGGGATGAAAATAGGTTCCGTTGAAAAATACCAATCTCTTTTCATATTGGGATCAGTGGGTTTTGGATTAATTCTGGGGCAAATCACGATCATCCAAAATTACGCGGCTCTTTTTATTGTCCCTTTTCTAATGGTGATGCTATATGGGATATTTTTACAGGTTCCTCTTAATCAATTGAGTAATTCTTTTAAGAACTGGAAGTTCGCTGCCGTAAGCGGTACCATCAATTTCATATTCAATCCGCTGCTTGCTTTTGCCCTCGGATATTTCTTTTTGAGAGATACATCCGCTTTATGGATAGGTTTTATTATGCTGATGGTAACCCCCTGTACTGACTGGTACCTGCTCTTTACAGGCATTGCACGTGGTAATGTTCCGCTTTCTGCATCCATTCTCCCAATGAACCTGATTCTCCAATTGCTATTGTTGCCAGTATATTTGCTGATCTTTGCAGGGACCATTGCAACCATTAATTCTGCCCTTCTGGTCGAAAGTGTGCTCCTTGTGCTCTTTATTCCCTTCTTCATATCTCTTATCACAAAGATTACCATTCCAAGAGTAAAGGGTGAATACTGGCTTGAACAAAGGATCTTCCCCAAACTTGAACACTTGCAGTTCTCCTTTTTGAATCTCGCTATAATCTCTATGTTCGCTTCACAGGGAGAGCAGTCAGTTCAAAACCCTCTGATTTTGCTCAAGCTCATAACCCCCGTATTGTTATTCTTTGTTATCGTGTTCATTACAGGACAAATGGTTGGAAGATTTCTTCATTTTTCCTACCAGGATACTGCTAGCCTGAACCTGACAACCCTTGCACGCAATTCTCCTATAGTGCTGGCAATTGCACTCACAGCCTTTCCTGAAGAGCCACTGATAGCATTGGCATTGGTGATTGGTCCTTTGATAGAGTTGCCTGTTCTGGGAATTATATCTAATACTTTGCTCATGATCAGGAAAAGATGGATCACTAGCGACGATAGTTACATGAAAATTGATGTAGACTGATAAATTATAAGTCAGTTATCTGGTAATGAAAAGAGTTAATGTCTTAACATCCTAACCTTTATTCAGCATCAATTCTTAATCGGATCTATACTTCATTCTTTCTACTATCGTTTTATCATACAACTTTACGATATCACTGCGTGTGATGATCCCTAGTATTTGTCTGTTGTCTTCCCGCGACACTACCGGAAGCCTGCCTATATCTTTTGCTGCGAGGCGCTGAAGTACAGTGTTCAGGGATTCGTCCGGGTATGCAACAATTAAATTGGAATTGGCAATCTCGCCGACAGTCTTGTCAAGTTCTCCTTGTTTTACCTTGTCCCGAATGTCTTTCAGAGTTACGATTCCCCACAATTTGCCTTCAGAATCCATCACAGGGAACCCTACATGACGGCTGGATTGCATGAGGGCAATGAGCGCCTCTGCCTTCTTGTTCATAGAAATTGTCTGCACTTCTCTTTTCATGGCATCGGCAACTTTTAATGACTCCATTATGTCTACTTCTTTTCCTTTTCTTATGGTAAATCCGCGTCTGCGCAGTGATTCT
>MVQW01000323.1 GCA_002067265.1 Methanomethylovorans sp. PtaU1.Bin073
TTGAACCAAAAACACCCTGGATTTTAATCAATCCCTGATCAGTACTGATAGATACATTATCCATCCCTTCAGTAGAATTAACAGATACTCCTTTTGGCATATTGATAACTAGAGAGGTACCTTTCTCACCAATGAAACTGACACTACTGTCAACTGGTCCTGATAATGGATTAACCAAACGATAATTAGTCATGTAGAGATTTCTAATTTCTTCCACCTGTGTTACTGATCCTAATAATTCAGATGACATCGAAGAGTTCACATCAGTTAATACTACAGATTGGGAAGATCCATTTATGATCACATCCATATTTTCATGGATAGAGTTTTCTAAAGTGGATCTAGTCTTTACATCCGCCTTAAGGACTTCCCAGGCGCTGATGAAGTGATCCTGATTGCCTAAAGACATGTCAATGTAGTCTTTGTAGATGAGGGCATTACCTTCGGTATACGTTTCCGTATACTTCCACTGAACAGTGTCATACCCTACAGTAATATTGTTTTCCCAGGTGAATGCTGCATTCACTGGAATCACCATGAATAAAAGCAACACTGAAAGTGCCAAAAGTAAAGACCTCAAATTATCACCCTTTAAAGAGTTGTCACCTTGCAACCATCATCAGTAACTATCAGTGTGTGTTCTGCCTGAGAGACCATACCCCCTGCAACTTCTTTCAATACCGGATAAGAAGTAATTACACCTGATTTAGCAAGCTGCATCAGAGCAAAGTCCAGCTTTTCGGTCTTAAGCCATCTTTTAGCAAACGGAAGCATTTGATAAGGTTCTATTTCCTTCAATAGATTACGTGCAGCCGGCAAACGTACTGGTTTGTTTCCTATAACACTGAAAATCTCTGACCATGAACCATCTACTATTTTTCCTGCTCCGTCTGTAGCAAAGGGTTCAATAGCTATTACATCTCCTGCCTGTAGCACAGAGCCATGATCAATATGACGGTTAGGTATGCTGGGATGAGTGTGAGCAATATATCTGGCAACCCCATGACCTGTGAGATTTATAATTGGTCTAAAGCCTAGATTTACAATGGTATCCTCAATCACACCACCTATTTGTGCAGTATTTACACCGCTTTTTACAATGTCTATAGCGGCATAAAGGGCAGCTTCGGAAGCTTTGACTAGATCCCCATGCTTCCCTGTGAGATCCACTGTGATGGCAGAATCAGCAATATAACCATCAACGTGCACTCCAATGTCAAGCTTCACCACATCTTCTCCAAAAACTGTCTCATCACCTGCCATTGGAGTAGCATGGGCAGCTTCATCATTACGTGAAATATTGCACGGGAAAGCTGAACCATCTGCTCCCAGCTCAATAGTCCTGTTCTCCACAAATTCAGCCACCTCAAGCAAGCTTGAACCTACTTGAATCTTATCCTTTGCTTCACTCCTTACCCTGGACAAAATCTCACCTGCCTTGAGATATTTCTCCAGAACTTCCTCCTGCATTTTACCGATCATAAAACACCTACTGACTAATGCCTTAATAAAAACTTATACTACAAATCTCTTTTCAAGCAATGTAAGGTTCTCACAACCATTTTCTGTTACTAACAGCAGGTCTTCTATACGAATGCCACCCTGACCTGGATAGTACAAGCCTGGTTCAATGGTGATGACATTCCCTTTCTCAAGAGGGATCGCCTGAGAACCCACATAGGGAGTTTCGTGAATATCAAGACCAACACCGTGACCTGTGGAATGAATGAAACCTACTTTCGAACCATCACGAAGTGTTTTGAAACCATGCGATTCAAGTACTTCACATACACGATTGTGGATATCACTACAGAGTACACCTGGTTTTACCATCGCAATAGCTTCCTTCTGAGCTTCCAGAACTGCATCATACATTTTCTGAAGCTCTGGAGACGCTTCCCCTTTTAGGACTGTGCGGCTCATATCAGCAAAGTACCGATATTTTTTGCTGCGAGGGAATATATCGATGACTATTGGTTCATTGGCAGTAAGCGGGCCTTCTCCTTCCCAATGAGGGTTCGAAGCTTTTTTACCACATGCAACAATCGTACCAACAGCTTCACATCCTGCTTCCAGCAATGCAAGGTCTATTTCTCTGCGTACATCCTCGGCAGTGAGCTCAAAACCCCTGGATAGCAGTTTACCACCAATGATCTCCGACTTATGAATAAGATTAATAGCCGCAGCCATGGCTTTTTCACATGAGGTCTGAGCATACCTTATGTGCTCTATTTCATCTTCTCTTTTAACAGACCTTAATTTTTTGAAAGGGCTTTCCATATCAACAATAGTAAAGCCTTCCTCTTTCAGAGTCTGAGCTGTATGATAAGGAAAATCACGAGGGACTCCAATTTTTCGGACACCTTCTTTTTGTAATATCTCAGCAATACAATCTACATAAGCCTGATATGAATCGCCCCGTTGTTTTAGCTTCTCCCTGTAGTTGTAATCTTGCAACGTACGTACATCACTAACCCTTGATTCAAGCTCAGCACGCCCTTTTTCCATTTCTGAAACTAATAATATCTCTTTTTTACCCGAGGTTTGTATGTAGGTGTACTTATCTGAGACAAAGAAATTTGTGGCGTAGAAAAAATCAGCATTTTCTGCATTACCCACAATCATAAAGCCATCTGCTTTGTGCTTAGCCAGCAAATCCGATATATCCATGGTCTCCATCCTCTCTGCCATACTATGAACATTGTTGTTAATAGTACAAAACAATTATCTTATCTTTTCAATGACCTGAATGTATGATGCTAAGAATAAAAATAGCACCTGAGAGCTCATGTGCATAAGACAATAATTTGTATACATTTTGAATATATACTGGTCCATGGAAATATGGAATCATGGTACTGAAAAACGGTGTAGTGGCAAAACTAAATCCATTTGTACATTTCATTGAGGACATTAAATACATCATTGTATTCTATGTATTAGGAGATTTTATTACTACATACCATGCGCTTGATTATGGACTTGAGGAGAATCCCTTCCTTGCTACCCTTATGAATGAGTTTGGAATATGGTCAATGCTAATGATGAAGATTTTATTCATAGGGATCATTTATTGGTATTATATCACTTTAATGAATGAAGAAACATCATGGAAGAGTCATTTATGGTTTGCATCCAAAAGTACGGTCAGCATTGTAGGGATATTTCTCGTGGTAAACAACCTGCTCGTAATATTCTCAAAATGCAGCTTAATACAGCTTTTAGGAATCGCCCCATATTAATTCACTTGGACGCTTTCTTGTAGAAACAAGCATGCCAAGTATCTTTTCCTTAGACTCCCCCGTAAGAAGAAAAACGGCTGAAGATCTATTAAGTTCTTCTTTGAGTTCAGGGAATGGAACTTGCATATTCAGCCATTCCACTCTATGATAATGCCGGGTGTATGTTTCTGTATTGTCATATTCATATCCACCCATTACCCTTCCAATAGCAAAAAGACTTTTTTCAGGAAGAGGCATTATCACAATATCACCTGTCAGAATACTAATTGAAAACCTGGCCATGTCAGAAGACCATGTTTCCAGTTTGGACTCTGCAATTGAACAGAGTTTATCACGGATAGCTGTTTTTAATTGTTCAATTATTTCGAATTCATCAAACTTATCCATGACTTTGTGAAAGCCCGTCAATTCCCGGTTCATCCCTTCAAGCATTGTTTTTAGTCTAGAAATCTTTTCAGCTCTCAGAGGAGAGCCAGAAAAGTAGTTAAAGTCATCCAGGCTGCTCTCCAGCTCAATGATTAGATTATTGGTAAAATCATCATATTTTTGATCAAGCAACTTGTAACGATCTTGCATTATAATTGAATTAGATGAAGAGCTGAGATCTTCTTCAAACTCATCGAGTATATGCAATTCCAAGTCAAAAGATATAACATTCTTTTTAAGGCATTCCCTTGCCTGGATGCCGGCATATCCGGTCTTTACGACCCAGACGTTAATAATATCCTTAATACTCAGATGAGACCCCCCCTATAACAGTAGATTAGAAAGGAGTCACTTAAATAATATTCCATTGGCTATATGCTTAAAAATAGATTATGTATCTTGAAAAATAGTTATCCATTGACAGCACCACTCTAGAAATGGCACCTTATATAGAGTTGCAAATATAGAGTTCTAAAGAACACATTGAAAAATATAAATAACTATAAATATAAACATGCTGTGATACTATGCAGAAAGAATGCAGATAAAAAGACGTTAAAGAAGAAAACAACGGACTGAATATGATTGAAAAGACTTTTCTACAAAGTCAATCAATTGGGTTTGTATCCTTAAAGAAAAGTAAGCAATAAAGTAATCTAAATTCTATCCTATGAGGGTCGATGATGGAGACAAGAGACATTGTTTTTTCCATAGTTATGGTAGTATCATCTTTCGTACTCACGTACGAGTGGCTTGGAAGGTTTAGTTATGACCCTGCGAACTCGCTAATAATACTCGCAGCAATAGTCATGGTAGGTGCTTTAGCAGCTATGATTCTATCAGTAGACATACGCATGCGAAAAATGGAAAACATGTTAGATGTAAAAGAAAGGTCCCTGCGGATCAACGTACAGAGCATCGAGAGTAACATGGACAGAAAGATGGACGAGGTAATCAACAGAGTAGATGAAGCTCTGGAAACCCTCAACAGCAAACGGTACAGGTGAAATAGAAGAAAATATAATTACTAAGATAGAACAATTAGTTCCCATGTGATCCGAAAATGATATAAACGAGTGCTCACTATCATAGGTGATTTAGAAGTCTAATTCTACAAAGAGGTGCGTATATGCGCATTCATCTGGAACCGATTGGTATAATCAAAAAAGCTGGAAAGTATTCCGAGATAATGATTTATTCTGATTTCGAGCAAGTAGTGAAGAACGTAATATCAAAAATTGGCACAGAGATCAGCGGACAGAAATTGCTTATTGTACATAAGAACAGAAGTTCTGATGGAGATGGACATCAGGTCCAGGTAACAAAAGCAGACCTTATAGAAAGAGTAGGGAACATATTAAAAGTTGGGAGCATCGACGCATCTGAGGATTCGGTCATCGATGTAAGACTTGATACTGGCGAAACAACTAAGAATATCTGAGAACTATCCTCATTCATGGGAACAGATATTGGAGAGCTTCTGAAAAAACGGCAAGTTGAGATATCTGAGTTATCCCATAAAGTTGTAGCAATAGACGCATACAACACACTTTACCAGTTTCTGAGTATAATAAGGCAGAGAGATGGAACTCTGCTAAAGGACTCAAAAGGGAATGTCACTTCTCATTTATCTGGCATCCTTTATCGAATGACCAGCCTTATGGAAGAAGGAATTAAACCAGTATTTGTTTTTGATGGCAAACCATCGTATCTCAAAGACCGGACAATAGAAAAGAGAATGGTCGATAGAGAAAATGCAAAGATAAAATGGGAAGAGGCGAAAGAAAAAGGATTAGCAGAAGAAGCTTATATGTATGCTCAGGCTTCTTCGAAGGTTACCCGCGAGATAGCCGATGATTCCAGAAGACTTCTTTTGGCTATGGGAATTCCCTGGGTGGATGCCCCTTCGGAAGGAGAGGCGCAGGCTGCCCACATGGTGGCAACAGGAAATGCAAATTATGTTGCTTCACAAGATTATGATTCATTACTTTTTGGGGC
>MVQW01000324.1 GCA_002067265.1 Methanomethylovorans sp. PtaU1.Bin073
TCTTTATTGAGCCAGAATTGACTCATTTTATTCTTTTAACTTTCCTACTTGTCGATAAAGATCAATTCAAGTTGCTTGTTATGATCTTACTCTGTAGTCTGTCCGTCGAAATCCGCTTCATTTTCTTCGGCTTCTTTCTTCGTAGCACGCACGATTCCATCCTTGTGATGCGCCGGAGAATAAATGGTGTACAGTTTCAGGTCCTCGGTTTTAGAGGTATTGATGACGTTGTGCTGTGCACCTGCAGGCACTACTACCGCAACCCCGTCCTTGAGTTCATACTCGTTGCCGTCAATTATGCATTTTCCCTCTCCGCTCTCAAAGCGGAAAAACTGGTCGTTTTTCTCATGAACTTCCATACCTATTTCTTCCATAGGCTTTAGGCTCATAAGTACCAGTTGGCTGTGCTTTGAAGTGTAGAGAACTTTACGGAAATTGCCATTTTCCAAAGTGGCATCTTCTATATCGACACAAAATCCTTTCATACCATTAATAGGGGCTTAATTACATATAAAATCATTAGCAGTAATATTTATTTTAAAATAAATAATTAAATTAAAAAAAGGAGAGTGTTTTTTTTTCTTTACCTTATTTTTGTAGTACTCTACTTCTCATCTTCTGAGAGAAGATTGGATGTATATAATATATGTGCACTACCAAATACACTATCCAACGGGACAACGAATCCTATTCCACATCCCGGTTCATTAATGCCAATTGAATCCGCTATAGCCTCTATTATCTTATTTTTGATCCCTGCTTCTGTTATTGTCAAAACAATTTCTTTTTCAGGTTCTATCATCATGCCAAGCAGGCTTTTGTTCTCATGAACTCCAGTACCCCTGCCGAATAAGATAGTACCTCCTTTTGCCCCTGCTTTTCGAGATGCTTTTACAACAGAGTCACCCCATCCCTTTCTTACAATCGTTACTACCAGATAAAATTGATTTTCCAGTGACATTATTTTATCCTCTTTTGTATTTTACATATATCCCAAGAAGCATAACAAATATAATCGGTGCCAAAGCGATCATTGCAATAAGCCCAAAACCGTCTACTATAGCATCTCTTTCACTGTGTGAAGAAGCCATGCCCACTACCATTGACATAAGGAGTGTCACGGCCATAGGGCCTGTAGCAACTCCTCCCGCATCAAAAGCAATACCAATAAAGTCTTTATCGGATAACCATAGTAGCACCAAGGCCAATAAATAGCCAGGAACAATGATATACCGAAAAGGTATGCCATAGACTATTTTGGCCATAGCTATAGCAACGAATACAGCAACACCTATAGATAAAGTGTAAAGCATGAGTTTTGACTTTATATATCCACTTGAAGACTTTTCTACCTGATACCCGAGTACTCGCACAGCAGGTTCAGCAAATGTGGCTAGAAAACCAAGAGCAAAGCCTATTGGTACAAGTATCCACATTTTTTCACTGCTACCAAAGAACTCTCCAATTTTAAACCCTATAGGATAAAGTCCATTGTAAACCCCATACAGGAATATGATCATTCCTAAAGCTGTCATTAACATGCCTATGAATACCTTTGTAACCTCAAAGGATGGAAGTTTTAGATATCGTAGCTGAAAAAATAGAAAAAATATAACAAGAGGTAACAGGGCCTCAAGAACTTCAATTGTAATATCGATAATTCTTTCCATAATTCCTCAATATGAGATTATTCCTAAGATCATCAAGCTCAGGATTGGACCAAGCGATGCAAGCCCTATCAATCCATAGCTCTCCGAAAGTTCAGACTTACCTTTAAGGACAGAAGATACTCCTATTCCAAGAGCTAGTATTACAGGTACTGTCACTGGACCGGTTGTCACTCCTCCCGAGTCAAAGGATATTGCAAGATATTCAATCGGTGTGAAGAAAGACAATAAAATAACAATCAAATATCCAACAAACAACATGTGCTTTAGAGGAATGCCATAAATTATTCTCAGAATAGATACTACCACAAAGAAGCCCACACCAAGAGCTATGGATAGTATCAGCATATTGCTTGATATGCTATTTTCTGATACAGAATCGATCATCGTGCTCAGTACTCTTACATCCGGTTCAGCTACTGTAACCATAAACGAAAGTAAGAACACTACTATTACAATGAATCGCACAGATCCATGCTGTGGTAGGTCTGCTCCGATCGACTCGCCGATTGGAAGCATTCCCAATTTTACTCCCATCAGGAAAAGGCCCATGCCAAATATTACAAATATGGCCCCTTTAAGAAAAGTTACCATAAGTCCGTAATCCATGCCAATGAACAGCATGATTAACAGGACTACTACAGTTAATGGTAATATTGCCTGTATTACTTCTTTATATGTCTCTTTGAAGTCTTGTATCATAAAATATGTTCCATAAGAGTTTACTGCATTTTCAGTTTAGTCTAGGATATTAAAAAACTTTTTATTGATTACCAAGTTCAATTATTTATTTCAAAGTTTCTTCTTCATAGATTTTGGTTTAGCCCAATGATTATGCACTGCTTTACAATCATGATATTCTGGTAAACGGTGTTTTAAACAAAAAGATCCTCCACAAAAGGGGCATTTGTAGGGCATCTTCATGTCCATCATACCACATATTGTTTCATGACAATAATCACATTTCATGCTAATCTTATTTTAATATATGCTATTATTTAATCTCTTTATGGATTAATTCAATCAATCCAATCCGTTCTCGTATTTGTAACAAATATTGCAAATACTAAAAGAGGCAGATTTAATCCGTTTCTAAATATGAACTCATCTCGTTTTCTTCTCCACAAAACTGAGATATTGCGGGTAAGCTTTTTGTTTTTTGCTTAGCTGTGCCTCTAGATATTCAAACCTTATCCTTTTCATGAGGCTCTGGCATCAATATACTCTTACGACCACATCCTGCTTTGAGATGGAGTATTACTAATAGCAAGAAACGAAAATTTCTGATCTTAACAATAAGGAATAATATAAGTGAAAGTACTTCCCTTTCCCACTTCGCTTTCAACCCAAACACTGCCACCATGCATCTCAACATATTTTTTGACCAGAATCAGGCCAAGTCCCGTGCCCTCGTGTTCGCGTGTCATGTATGAATTCAGCTGTTGGAATGGCTGGAATAGCCTGCACAAATCCTTTGTTGATATACCTATACCGTTATCTATCACACTGATCTTAAGCATATTATCAACAAGATTTGCAGTGATGCCTACATATCCTTTTTCAGGCGTGAATTTAATGGCATTGCTCGCAAGATTGTAGAGGATCTGTTTGAATTTGATTTTATCTGCATTGATGCTTCCAAGCTGCGGTTCTACTTGGATATTCAGATCAATATTCTTCTTGAGTGCCAGAGGAGCTATTAACATCGTTACCTCTTCAATTACATCAGAAACGGAGAAGGATTCATACTGAATTTCCATTTTGCCGGCTTCTATTTTCGAAAGGTCTAGAATGTCATTAATAAGTTCAAGGAGATGTTTACCGCCTGTTGAAATGTGATTAATGTATTTCGCCTGTTTTTCATTGAGGTCACCTACATTTCCACTTAGCATCATATCGGAAAAACCTATAATAGAATTAAGAGGAGTACGCAGCTCATGGCTCATAGTAGCCAGGAATTCTCCCTTGCTCCTGCTTGCATCTTCGGCAGCTAGTTTAGCATTCAGCAACATATCTTCGGCCAGTTTTCTTTCGGTAAAATCTCTGCATACGCAAAATATTAGTTTTTGTTCTCCAAAAAGGGCTCCATTTGAACTTATTTCAACGTTAATAGTGGTACCATCCTTAAGACGGTGATAGGTTTCAAAATGATTACCTGATTCGTCCACATCCTTTATTATTTCGATCAGTTGTTCCCGAGTCCATTTGGCATCCCAGTCCCAAACGTGTAACTGAAGCATTTCTTCCCGGGAGTAGCCAAGCATATCTGCAAATTTTTGGTTCACCTCATAAACCTTGCCATTCTGGTCAAGAACAACTATTCCATCCAGTGACTGTTCTATCAGGATACGCCTTCTTGCTGCTTCCTCGGCAATTCTGATCTCAGCTTTTTTACGGTCTGTGATATCTATTAAGACAAGAGTAAGGCCTATTATATTTTTATCATCATCTTTCAGAGGACTATAAGTATTGGAATACCATAGCCTGTTGAGTGAAGAATCACCATATTCTTCAACAAGAGTGAATTCTTCGCCAGCAAGTGCCCTGTTAAAATTCATTCTTGCTTTTTCCCTGTCAGCTGGATATGTGATATAACTAAGCATGCTAATGCCAACTTCAATATTGACACCCCATATCTGTTCCATAGTTACCCGATGATTTTTATTGAATGCAAGATATCGGTATTCTTTGTCAAGAGCGAATATAACAACATCTTTCGGGCTTTCAAGTACTCCCTGCAATAAATTGTATGCCTGCCGATACTTCTGTTTAGTTTGTTTAAGTTTTTCTTCTGCCACTTTGCGTTCAGTAATATCATGGACAAATCCATCAATTGTAAATGATTCTCCTTTTAATTGACCGTTTTTTCTTGCGTTCATTAATAGCCATATGCGCTTTCCATCTGAACGCAAAGCCTCAAATTCAAAGTGCTTAACATATCCTTGCTTTCGAATTTGGGCTACTATTTCTTCAGTGTTTTTTGGATCAACAAATAATTGCTCTCCTTCGTCCTCCATATATCTGATGACCTGTTCTGG
>MVQW01000325.1 GCA_002067265.1 Methanomethylovorans sp. PtaU1.Bin073
ATTCAGCAAAAGAGTCACCAATTAAAGCGTATAAGGATACTGAAATAGCGATAGCACAATTTGAACATCAAGCCGAAAAAATAAATCAACCGGAATGCAATAAATGCCGGGAAATTTTTCAGGACACATTACATGAAATAAAAATAAGGATACTGCCATTGCTGAATAATTTCCGATGTGAGGCAGATGGGACTTTTGATTACGAGAAAAAGTTCCAGCCATACGTAAGGCCTCTGTTCTCAACTTCCAGGATCTATACTGAACCTCCATTAAATACTATTTTCATCGAGTGCTATGATGTACAGAGAGATGACGGAAGAAAATTACCCATATCTGTCTACGAGTTTACAGATAAACCTGAAAAACTGTATGTGGTAAATCCAATAGAATACAATATGAAACCGGAGGAACTTCTGCTTATCGAAAGCGTACGTAACAGGATGATAAAGCATCGGCCGGAAGATATGAATTTTGCAGATCCTGGTCTTTCAAGAGAATATTTCCGTAGACTTTGCAAAAGATTGCTAAATGAAGAATGTACGGTCAAAAAACTGTCTTTGGCACCTTCTCAACTGGACATGTATTCTGACCTGCTGGCAAAGTACACAACAGGACTTGGCATTCTGGAAGATCTGCTATCCGATGAAAGAGTTACAGACATATATGTCAATGCACCTGCAGATAAAAATCCTGTTAACGTGGTAATTAATGGCGAAGAATGTACTACTAACATTTTTCTGTCGCAGGAAGAAATGGACTCCATGGTCTCAAGATTCAGGACAATAAGCGGAAGACCTTTTGGAGAAGCTACGCCTGTCCTGGAAATGGCACTTAAAGAATACGGAGTGCGTGTCTCGGTGATAGGAGACCCGCTAAGTGCAAAAGGAATGGCCTATGCTTTTAGAAAACATGCAAAGACTCCCTGGACGCTGCCCAAACTTATCAATAGTGGGGCCATAACTCCTCTTACAGCAGGTCTGCTCAGCTTTATGATGGATGGGCATGCATCAGTACTCATTGCTGGTGGAGTGGGAGCAGGTAAAACATCTCTTTTATGTGCCATGCTTATGGAAATGCCCCAGAAATACAGAATACTAACCATAGAAGACACACCCGAGATACCTCTTGAGAAATTGCAAAAACTTGGATGGAAAGCACAGGGTCTCAATGCCCAGTCTTCCATCGTAAAATCAAGTATTGAGATTGAACCTGCCACAGCCCTGCGTGCATCTCTCAGGCTTGGAAGTTCATCTCTGGTGATAGGCGAAGTAAGAGGGCCTGAAGTCGCGATGCTGTATGAAGCCATGCAGGTCGGCACAGCAGGTAATTCTGTGATAGGGACCATACATGGTGCATCCACAAACGCCGTTTATGAAAGAATAGTGCACACTCTTGGAGTGCCTCCGGCCTCATTTAAGGCTACAGATGCCGTAATAGTATGTTCCAATACCCGTATATCAGGCAGTATGGCAACAAGACGTAAAGTAATACAGGTTGCTGAAGTGAATGAAGTATGGGACCCTGATAATACATACAGTGTTTTTTCTGACATCCTTACTTATGATGCCTCGGTCAATTCACTGGTACCAACGGACCTTCTTGACAGAGGGCAGTCTGGATTGATCCGGAAAATTGCAAGAAAATGGGGCATATCCGTAGATGAGGCTTCAAAGAATATTCGTATCCGTGCAAGCATGAAACTTAAAATGGCGGAATATGGTAAAACAAACCCGGCATTTATTGAGGCTGAAATAGTATCTGCAGCTAACAACATGTTCTGGATGCTAATGGAACAGGAAAAAGAGATTTCCAGCAAACCTGACATGCAACGCGTATATGAGAGATGGTGTACGTGGTTCGAACAGATAGCGGTGGCCAAAGGTAAAGAAAAGTCTATTGAAACAATAGACAAAACATTATGCTCCAAATCATTGACCGAGGCAGTACAGGGTGGCCATGATGCATAATGATAACTGGTACTATAGAGGATGCAAATTTACCTGGAGACATTTCTCCGGATTCATCAAAGACCATGAGGAATTTAAAAAGAAGAGTGAAAAAGCAGTCAGCCAGGAGTATATTAATTCCCTTGTATACACGGGCTTTGACCTGGAACCTTATGAAACAACATTTTTTTCATATATAGGATCTGCAGTAATATTTTTTATAGTTCTGTTTACAGATGCCTTATTATTCAGACTCACAACATTTTCATCGGGCATACTCACAGCAATCGTAATGATGAGCTTCATTATACCGATAGTAGGACTATCGTATCTCAGTGAATATGTCAAGATACATGCTCGCTACATGAGAATAACATCACTTGGGGATATGCCTGAAGTCATGAGCTATGTTGTAATGTCAATGAAGATAGTTCCTAACATGGAAAAGGCTGTGCATTTTGCTGCAGAGAACTCTAACAGGCCTCTGGCAAGGGATCTGAGGAAAATGTTATGGAACCTTCATTTACGAGTATATGCCGGAATGGACGATGCCGTTGTCCAGTTTTCGGAGATGTGGGGTAAGAACAGCGAACATTTCAAAAGGTCATTGCATCTGATCAGAAGCTCTATGAGCGAAACTGACCCTGCTCAACGTACTTTGACCCTCAACCGGTCATTGGATATCATCCTGGACGGGACAAGGAACCTCATGGAAGGGTACGCTGCAAAACTAAAGCTTCCAACTTATGTACTATACTCAATATTCATCCTCATACCCCTTGCTTTAGTCGCGTTGCTGCCTGCAATGGCTGTTGTAGGGATTCGCATTACAAGTACGAACCTTGTGTTGATGTATGACATAGTATTGCCTTTGATCACTTTTATGTACGCAGAATATGTGCTTATGCAAAGGCCTGCATCTTTTGTTCCCCAGAAAATATCAGACACTCATCCTGAACTGGAAGGTCTGCCATCTAAAAGAAAAAAAGAACTCTTTTTTGCAGTGATCACTGGTATTGCTGTCTGCAGTATGGGATATATATTGGTGCATATAGGAAATCCTTACGGAGTGATTTCAACTGCCGTACTTGAAGGACTGGTACCTACGGCACTACTGATACTGGTGGGTATAAGTATTACCACTTCGTGGTACCTTAATGCCGCATATACCCCATACAAGAAAATAAGAGATCAGATAATTGCCATGGAAAATGAATTTGCGGATGCGTTGTTTATCCTGGGCCGGAGAATATCGGAAGGCAGGTCTGCAGAAGAGGCTTTTGTGCATACTGCGGCCAATATGAAAGGAGCATCTATCTCTGAACCCTTTGAAAAAATAGCGATGAACGTTGCATGTATGAGATGTGACCTGCATAGTGCGATATTCGATGAGGATTACGGCGCATTCAAAAATGTCTATTCGGAAAGAATAAACACTACTATGAAACTATTTCTGGAAAGTGTACATAAAAGCCATGAAGCAGCAGGTGTCGCTATTGTGAAACTGGCGGATCACATGACTGACTTACAAGAAGTTGAGAGGCATATAAAAGAATCACTTTATGAGATGACATCTACAATGAAGTCAACTGCATGCATATTTGCTCCACTTATCGCAGGAGTGACAATTGCACTCTCAGAGGTCATTGCAAAGATACTGCAGAACGTGGCACACAGCATATCCAGGTTGCCGCCAAACGTGATCCCCGGGCCTGCAGATATATCTCCTGAGAGCCTGGAGCTTTCCACTGGCCCGGATATATTCATGCTGTCAATAGGCATATACCTGATATTGATCACAACAATCCTTGTCCGATTCTCAACAGCTATCGAGTATGGAGGAGATAAAAGCCAGATGATGTACGAGCTTTCCAGAGCATTGCCAATATCAGTAATTGTGTTTTCTGCTTCTGCAATAGCCTCAAGGATAATATTCAGAGGATTTATCTGAGGAGATCCTGTGGTAGATATCCTCAAATCATTATGACATATTATTCCATATAGATCAGGGCCTTGTTGGGACAGCATTTAACACAAAGCATGCATCGGTTACATAGGTCATGGTCTATCTTTGGCCTGTCGTCGGAATTTCTTGTAAGAGCAAAAACTGGACAAATTGCCCTGCATCTACCACATTTTTTACAGCCGGAAACTACTATGTACCCTTTGCTTGACACTGCAGAATAGCAAAGAGATAAATGTATTTAAGGGGAATGGACGAAATAACAGATATATATTATAAGATCCATGGTTGCGCCATCATGCTGAATATATCTCAGGGAGAAGCTGATTCTTGTTACTCATATCTTTCCAAAGGCTGTAGATTATGCCAGGAAGGAGCTAAAATGGTGCTTTTTATAACTGGCATCTGCGGAAAAAACTGTTTTTATTGCCCACTTTCCAATGAAAGAAAAGCAGATGTTACCTTTGCTAATGAAAGACTTGTCAACTCCGATAATGACATCATAGAGGAAGCACGACAGATGGGGGCACTGGGTACAGGAATTACCGGTGGTGAACCACTGCTTAAACCTGAGAAAGTCCTAGCATATATAAAACTGCTCAAATCAGAATTTGGAAAAGACCATCACATTCATCTCTACACTGCCTTACCTTTAGATGACAGCATACTAGAAAAACTTGCATTATCCGGACTTGATGAGATAAGGTTCCATCCTCCTGTAGAGATATGGAATATTAATATGGAAAATTATGCAAATTCCATAAAAAAAGCCATGGTTCTTGGAATGGAAGTGGGCCTGGAGATCCCGGCGATAGAGGGTGCACAAGAAGTATCCAGAATGGCAAATGAATTGGGCTGTTTCGTTAATCTGAATGAACTTGAGTTCTCAGATACAAATTCTGAGGCAATGAAACTCAGAGGCTATAAGTTGCGGGATGAAATCTCAAATGCTGTGGATGGGTCATATGCCATTGGTATGAAAATTTTAAAGACCACTGAAAAGGGACACTTATGTACATCCCGATATAAAGATGCTATACAGCTTCGAAGAAGGCTACTGCGCATAGCTGAGAGAGCAGCCAGGGAATTTGATGAAGTAACTGAAGATGGAACCCTTGTATATGGAGTAATAACCTGTAACGCTGAGGATAATTCAATAGGGCGGGTAACTGATATCTTGTCACAATTAGGTGTACCTGAGGAATTATTCCAGATAGACAAAGAAGAGATACACATAGCCCCCTGGATACTGGAAGAGATTAGAATGGAGATTGCAACGCATGTAAAAGAAATGTGCATTGTTGAAAGATATCCATTTCCTGGAGGGATAATAGTTGAAAAAATCCCACTTTAAAAGCCAAAATATATATGCAAGAATGATATACGTACTTCCAGTTTGGCAACCAATAGCAGTTTAATTTATATAAATCACAATAACTTTATAAACTAAAATAGCATATTAAAAAAACGAGGTGTTTGTACTGGAAACGATAGAGGACCGCGTGAGGGAGAGGCTCATAAAATATCTCAGCAGAGATGATACCGGCATTCGCAAAGTAGTATTGCAGCTTTTTCTTGAAGGAAACAAGTTCACAACCGGTGATGTGTACGGGTACCTCAATAAAACCGATTTTAATGTGAGCTACAGAGGAGTTTCGGCCATGGTAGGCTTAATGAACACAAGATTAGGAATCCTCAGTATTGACGTGACAGGAGACCATAACATATATCTTCTAAAGGAGGATTACAGAGATGTTGTTCGTTCAGTACTTGAGAACTATTAAGAAAGACTAATTTAAACACACCTCAAAGTAATCTTTTTATAGAATCGATACCAGTAATTTACCAATTTGGTATGTTAGTATACACCACAAAGGTGGAGAAAACCCTTAGGTCGGGATTTTTATATTAAATTATATAAGTGGGATTGTATATCGCACATATGAGCACTTCCTCTCTAAAGAAGTAACGCACGCCTATGTGCCTGAACATATTGCAATAATTATGGATGGAAACCGTAGGTATGCTAATAGAGTAGGCAAACTTACGAATTATGGGCATGCAAAAGGTGCCAGCATAACTGAGAAAGTGATCGAATGGTCCCATGAAATAGGAGTTAAGCAACTTACTGTGTATGCATTTTCTACAGAGAATTTTAACAGATCTGCAGACGAGAAACAAAAACTCTTTGAGTTAATAGGACTCAAATTTGATGAACTTTGCCAGGATGAGCGTACCCATAAAAGAAAAATGCATATTAGAGCTATCGGTGATTTGCAAATGCTTCCAGCCAGCCTGCAAAGGTCTATAAAAGAAGCTGAGAGATGTACTGCAAACTACGATCGTTTTTATCTTAATGTAGCTATTGCTTATGGAGGCAGACAGGATATAGTCCAAGCAGTGCGCAAAATCGCTGAAAAAGTAGATAATGGGCAACTTGATCCGGAAGATATCACAGAGAGCACCATTTCAAATCATCTCTACCCAGTTGTGGGAAATGCTGTACCAAATGTGGACCTTATAATCCGTACAGGAGGAGATGAAAGAGTATCCAATTTCCTCCCATGGCAGACATCTGGCAATGAATGTGCTACGTATTTTTGTGCCCCATTTTGGCCAGAATTCAGAAAGATCGATTTTCTGCGTTCTATAAGAATATACCAGGACCGTCTCCAGGAAAAGAAGCGTGTGATGAAAAGGAGGAGTGCAATTCTCCTAAAGGTTTTAGAGAACAGGAATAAAGAGAAGGTCCATAATTGTCCTGTAAACAGCGTACGCGGAATTTGACTTGAATATCAGACTAGTGTTTTGAATCATCCTGAATAAGTGGTATTCATACCGCTAACTTATTTTTCATAGGTATACACCATAGCCTAGCAAGTAAAACCAAGATCGTCATTTTCAAACAATTCAGTACTTTATAGATAGAGACAATCCTGAACTGAATAAGTGCCATCATGTAACCACAACTCCGTCAAATGAAACTATAGCACTAAAGAAGTATTGCTGCCTAATACAGGCAAAAAGATGAACAGAGAGGAACAAAGAGAATCAAAAACAGTCTCAAAAGATTATGTTAATAGTGCGGGGGATGGGATTCGAACCCACGAATTCCTACGAAACTAGGCCCTCAACCTAGCGCCTTTGACCTGGCTGGGCAACCCCCGCGCATGGGGAAAGAACAATATAGGAGATAGCAACCTCCCATATAAATCTGTTGGTTTACAGTGCCGATAAGATCGTAGCCAGATTTGTGGCTTTACCTTTTATGATATTAGCGGCGTTTAAGACTAATTCTTTCATGATATAAGAGCCATCTGATTCCATTGTAAAGATGAACGAATGCTCATCAACTTTGATATCAATAGCATCAATATCACAAATTCCTTCACATAATCTGCAAAGAGTACATTTAAGCATATCTTCCTGAGACACCTCAGCGCCATTTGCACCCATTTTAATGATAGCCACGGGACATTCGCTTATGCATGCGCCACACTGGTCACAGCCATTAAATTCAATCTTTGGCATGTTCTTGTACCCGCATGCTACTCCTGCCTGCCACCTGGAATGCTTGCTACCATATCCCATTTGAGCTATGGCTTCAAGCACAATTTTCTGTCCTTCCCTCAGATCAGCAATGGGAACATTTGGATCAGCTGCCTGTACCTTATCATCAGAAGACACAAGATCTCTGGAATAAACTATTCTAGGACCTTCTGCACTGAGTGTGAGAGATACCTGACATGCCGGACAGAAGTCACCACAATTACATTCATCCTTAGGAACAAAATCCTCCAGATTAGAAGTAAGAGGGATTAGTGCTAGGCGTAAGCCGAGCTGCTCATCGTACAAAACTGAGGTATTGTTGTAAATATTTACCTCAGTGATAGCAATCGTAGGAACGTCCGCCAGGACAGCCCTGCGAATACCGTTTGCAAATGCAGCAGTTGTGTTCGACAATACAAACTTTGCAGACCTATCGGAGAGCTCCAGTATGTCTACTTCCATCGTCATATGCTTATTTCCTTCATGAACGGAGAGATTATACACGTCTTCCGCCTTTTGGACGAGTACCATCATGTGGTACAGGCGTTACATCCTCAATCCTTCCGATTTTAATACCTGCTCTTGCAAAAGCTCTGATTGCAGCTTGAGCACCAGGACCTGGGCTCCTCTGCTTGTTGCCTCCAGGAGCACGTACTTTTATGTGTACACCCTCAATGTTCTTATCTTTGAGCGTATCAGCTAACTGGCTTGCCATTTGCATTGCAGTGTAAGGAGAACTTTCATCGCGTGCTGCCTTTACAACCATTCCACCTGAAGATTTTGCAATTGTTTCGGCACCAGTCATATCAGTAATAGTGATGATAGTATTGTTGAATGAGCTCTTAATGTGAGCAACACCCCATATTCCATTTGCCATATTCATACCTCCTTATTCCTGCCCTGCTACGGATTTAGCTACCTGAGCAGGCCTTTCAGGGTGAGACTCCTGAAGCAATGGAGAAGTACCATAATAATCAATGTGCATTTCCTGTTCCTTTGTGACCATCATTCCAGGTACGGTAACCTTCTGACCATTGATTGCAATGTGACCATGAGTGATGAACTGTCTTGCCTGCTTTGGAGTACGAGCAAGTCCAAGCCTGTGGACCTGAGTTTGCAACCTGCGCTCAAGAAGGGCACTTGCTTTCAGTCCAAGAATGTCATCAATCTTTGAATCAACTTTCAATATAGAATAACTGGTAAGCCTTTCAAGAATCTGTTCAGACTCAAGTTTTAAATGACCAGTCATGTGTTCAGTCTCTGCGGACTCTGCCAAGAGTCTGCGAGCATCTGCCCTAAAGCGCCTCAGGACACTCTGTGCCTTCCAAAGCTCTCTTTTGTTACGCAGACCATAGGTCTTGATAAGCTCTACTTCTTCAGCCATCCTGGCAGCCTGCCACGGATGCTTAGGCGTATCATAACTCTTTCTCTTCTTTCCTGGATATCCCATAAAATCACCCAATCATTTCTTCTTGCTTACACCAATAGTGCTGCCACGTCTACCAGTGGACTTTGTCCTCTGACCCCTTACCTTAAGACCACGCTCGTGCCTTATACCACGATAGCATCTGATCTTTTTAAGAGTGTTCAAATCTTCTCTCAATGTGAGAAGGATATCCTGTCCAAGAAGATGCTTATTCTCACCGGTCACAAGATCTTTCTGTCTGTTTAGCATCCATGTAGGCATGGATTGCTCAAAACCACTAATGGCCTTGTCAAGTTTTGAAATATCCTCATCTGAAAGGTAACCGATTACTGCTGATGGGTCGATACCAGTACTTTCTACAAGAATTTTAGATGTTCTTCTTCCAATACCAGGAATACCAGTTAATGCGTACTCAACAGGCATTTCACCTTTGAGGTCAGTATTCATGATACGGACTAGATGTCTTATTTCTTCATCTGCCATAATTTATGTCCTCCTTAGGGATACGTTGTATCCTGTAGCCCCGGCATACGTGCCGACACTCCCCTTGATGGGGTGGACTGCATATCCTAACGGAATATAAACTGATGCCGCTCATAATATCATATTGATATATAACTCTATTGCTGCTTGAATCTAAAGAGCATTTGTAGAAAAGAAGGAACCAGATGATATTTTTTGGAAAAAGCAGGTGAAGTTGCAAGCCGGGAATATTATGATAGAGATATGTGCACCAATAAATAAATATTAATATACAATTGCTTATATGATAATACCGAGGATGAATGCCCATTCGGAGTAAAAACCGATAGAATCAATGATCAGCTCTTTACTTTGAATGGTTCTTTAGGAGATGGTCATAGTTGCGTGAATTCCAAAAGTTTATCGTATGCGGAGCTTTATTCTGCCTAATATTGTTATGTAATACAGCAGGTGCTGTTTCTTCAAATTCCACAGGGAATAGAATATGGGATGAAAATCTAAATTTGAGTCTTGAATATATATGGACACCCCAGAGTTTCTCTGGATTTTACTATAATGTAAATACAGGAGAAGGAACCGAAAATCTTACAGTAAACCTTAATAATACTGAAGAAAGGAAAATCAGTATTGGAAATGTTATCTACGAAACAAAACCTACAAATGCTAATTTCAAATATGATGATTGGGGAGAGTATCAAGCAATTGGTTTTATGACTGAAAGATATTTTGCGGGATATTCTGGTACTGAGTTCAGCGATAATATTAGTCTTATGTCCAACGAAAAACTTTCAAAAATACTGATTGATAACAATGAAAGAAAATCGCTTTACACTGGTTCCTCACTTATGCTGGAAGAAGGCTACGAACTGGAAATAAGAGAAGTAGATAGAGATGGGAAAAAGGTGCTAATCGACCTGAGCAAGAATGGCGAACACATAGACACAGATTTTGTGGGGTCAAATGGCGATTATACCTATAAGAAAGACCTGGGTTTAAATGATGAAGTAGCTATCATTGCAGTGCATCTGGATGATATCTTCAAAGGAACAGAGACAAATGCAGTATTTATAGATGGTGTATTCCAGATATCTGACGAACTCTCAAGCATCAATTCAAGCGATACTTATGGGAAAATGGAAATTACTTCCATATCCCCTGAAAAAATAACTATGAAGAACTATGAAGAGATAACCCTTACCAAAGGAGATACCGTTGAAGTTATGGGAAAACTCAAATTGATCGTGGCTAACAATAATACACTTAGATTTGCATCTTTTATAGAAATGTCCGAGCCCGGGAATTATGTCCTGAGAGGTACAGTGGCAGAAGAAGAATTTGAATGGACACCCATGAACTTTGAAGGATTCTACTATAATATTGATGAAGGGATTGGCACAGAATCACTTACCGTTGAAGAGATCGACGACAGAACTATAGAGAAAAATAAAATTCAATATAAAAGCAAACCTGAAGAAGTAAGGTTCGAACATGAACAATGGGGTGAATTCAAAGCTATAGGGTTCCTTGCAGATAAATACTTTGCAGGCTACCCTGAGAATGAGTTTTCAGATGAAATCAGCCTTGTTTCAAATGGTGAGCTCTCCAAAGTCTTGATAGATAACGAAGAGAAAAAAAGAGTATATTCAGGATCTTCATTACTATTGGAAGAAGGTTATGAATTAGAAGTAAACGAAGTAGATACCAGTGGGAGCAGTGTATTTGTTTCTCTGTACAAAAATGGTAGCGTTGTCGATAGTGGAACAGTCGCTTCAAATGAAGATTATGTGTATAGAGCAAATATAGGTAGCATCGAAGATGTACCCGTGATAGTTGTACACATACAGGATATTTTCAAAGGAACTGAAACTAATGCTGTTTTTATTAAAGGAATATTCCAGGTGTCTCAGGAATATATAGCTATAGGCACCAAAGAAAAATATGGAATAATGGAAGTGACTGATTTTTCTGCTGATGGCATCATCATGAAAAACACAGATGATATCACTCTTTCAAAAGATAAATCAATAGATATCATGGGCAACATGAAGTTCCGTGTAGCAGATTCCAATGACCTAAGATATTACCCATTCATAGAGAAAAATACAACCCCTCTTGAATCACTAGACATTGATATTCCTAAAACGATCATAGAAGGAGAAACTGTCCGCATAGAAGTTTCCTCGCGGGGAGGGGCTGTAGGAAATGCGGTTGTTAGTATCAACCAAGAAGAATTAGGCATTACTTCAGAGGAAGGTATCATTAAATACGCTGCATCCAATGGTGGTAAGTTCAAGGTCATTGCCTCTAAGGATGGATTTGTATCAGCATCAAAGGAAATAGAAGTCATTGCAAGAGATGATGAAACTCGAAAGATCAGAATAGAGGTATCTGCTGAAAAAGTGTATGAAGGAGACAAAATAACACTGTCCACAGTAAAATCTTTAAGTGGCGAATCCGTGCCTGGAGTCCAATTATTATATGATGGAAAGATCATTGGTAACACCTCTGATGAAGGAAAACTGGAATATAAAGCAAAAGACCCAGGAATTCACAAAATCAAAACGGTTCCTGATGGGTTCCTCCCTGCGGAATACAACTTAGAGGTCATTGTTCGTGAGCCTAAATTCGTATATTCTGGAATTAAAATCATGCCCATTGATCCTACAGAAGAAGAAAATATGAGCCTTTCAGCAGAGATTACAAACATAGGCACTGCAGCAGGAGAAGAGAAAGTAGAACTAAAGATCAATGGATCAGTGGTTGATACCCAGACAGTTGCCCTGGAAATTGGAGAAACTGCTTTGTTGAATTTTACTTATATGTCTCCAGAAGAAGGTAATTATGAAGCAAATGTTGGAACTCAAGAGCTTGAATTTGAAGTAAAAAAGAAAAGTATGCTGCCCTATGTAGGAATTGGATTTGCCGTCACTTTAATAGTATTTGGAATTGGACATTCAATGATCAAAAAAAGCAAAAAAACAGAAAAAAGGATCAAAAAGAAAGGACTATAAGATTCTTTTATTCACATGACCTTTACCTTTTTTCCTTTTTATTATTTAAATGACCAATAGATTAAATTGACAAAATAGATATTATCACCGTATGTACCAAAGAATGCCTTTTTCCAATGATGAGCTTGATTTTACTTATCCATTACCCGCTAATTCAAAAGAGAGACCTGCTTGTTACATATACATCCATAATGGAAAAGTAGTAACATATCCTGCAAACCCATCTGATTCTCCAATAATTCTCCACGAGAATGTTGAATATGGACAGGACAAAAAGATCATCCAATATGTAGGAGAGCTTGACGAAAAACTTTGTTATGCTGTAGGACTTGAGTCTCACGAAGAATTGCCTGAAGGCCTGCAACTGGTTCTCTTGAGAGACCTTATAGGACAAGTTGATGAAAGGATGCTGGCCCTTGCCGGAAGAGCTGTGCAACTCGTAGAGTTTGAACTCACCAGCAAGTTTTGTGGGCGGTGTGGAAGCGTCATGCAAAACTTGGAGGATAGGGGGAAAAAGTGTTCAAAATGTGGTTTTTTCGTATATCCACGCATATCTCCGGCCATTATAGTGTTGGTGATGAAAGAGGATGAAGTGCTTCTGGCCCGTTCATCTCATTTCAGACCAGATATGTACAGTATACTTGCAGGTTTTGTAGAACCCGGAGAAACTCTTGAGCATGCTGTAAAAAGAGAAGTGATGGAAGAAGTAGGGTTGAAAATCAAAAACATAAGATATTTCGCAAGCCAACCCTGGCCATTTCCAAACTCCCTCATGATTGGCTTCATTGCGGACTATTCAGACGGAGAAATATGTGTCGACGGCAAAGAAATAATAGATGCCGGCTGGTTCAAGCGAGACAAATTGCCTCTTTTCCCGACTAAAACAAGCATTTCCGGACATCTGATAGATTGGTTCATAAACATGGCAGAGAATTAACTAATATCTCACATTTAAGGATAAATAATTGTTAACATTTGGTTTTTGAGATGGATAAAAAGATAATAAGTTAAAGTTCAGAGCATAAAAATAGTAACGCCGAGGGGGAGATTCGAACTCCCGAGGGGCTGAAGCCCCACAAGCTTTCCAGGCTTGCGCCCTACCACTAGACTACCTCGGCATTTCGCCTGTGCCAGCATTTAGGGTAAACATCCACATCCATTATTACTCTTTCGGTGCATGCTACCAGCCCATTGGTGGCATCCATAATACTGGCAGAATCCATCTTTGCTGTAGCTATTGCTATCGCTTCACCTTTTAGTGAAAAGATACATATCTGCTGTTCCTGCTTTATCCCAGGATCAAGGCTTACCACTCCTGGCACTGCAAGAGAAGCACCATGACAGAGCGCATCCACAGCACTGTCACGAGCAATAATCTTGGGAAGATGCGATAAACCTTCTTCCATGGGTCTTATTACTCTTCGCAGTTCATCTTCACGGCCTTCTTCCTTCCAGAAAACGAAAGCATCTTTCAATTCCTGCATTGTTACGGCAGTATCTTCTTTGAATGGCCCTGTCCTTGTTCTGATGAGTTGTTGCATGTGTGCCCCGCAGCCTAATGCAAGACCTATATCGTGGCAAAGCTTTCGTATATATGTGCCTGCTTCACAACCAACTCTCATCAATACCAGAGGACCATCTATCTCCAGCACATCGAGATAATAGATATTTCTTACACGTATGGAACGTTTTACCGCAGAGATCACAGGAGGCATCTGATAGATAGGGCCTGTAAATTCTGAGCAGACCTTCCGGATATTTCTTTCAGGGATAATGTTATGCAACCGCATGAGACATACGTATTCTTTCCCGGAAAGGCGAAGTGCGGATACTGTCTTTGTGGCCTTCCCTAGCATTATTGGAAGCAAGCCAGTCACACCCGGGTCAAGAGAACCAGAATGACCTGCTCGCTGAAGACCCAGAATAGATTTTACCCACGCAGTGACCTCATGGCTTGTTGGGCCACTTGGTTTGTTGAGATTGATCACACCCATAAGCAAATGCCGTTCTATGGGGCGCATGTTAGGTGGACATCCATAAGAAGGGTCAGTAAATGCTTTTGTTTTATGGAGAAGTTCAATGTGATCACTTTCCAAAAAAGAAGATGAATCAGGAGCTTTCAACTGTCTGCTCTCCTCCTTTATTCATAAGAGCATCTATGCCCGAAGATATAACATGAACAATCTGAAACTGATTCCATCTGTTTGAATCTATGACAAGGTCATAAATTGCTAAATCACCTATATCAATACCGTGAATCTCACGATACCTTAAAGACTCTGAAGCTTCCCGTTCTAGAGTTTCTTTCATAGCTTGTCCAAAAGAAGTGCTTTCACGGCCAACGATTCTTTGAACACGCACTTCAACAGGTGCTTTCAGCCATACCTTGAGCGCAAGAGGAGCCATATGGCCTGCAAGTCTGCCTTCCAGTATAATATTATCTCTAGTAGCTGCTATTTCCTGCTGACGTTTGTCGATCTGAATATCAATAGAATCGTCCTTTTCTGCCATTTCGCCAAATTCAGCCAAAGAAACACCCCTCTCTTTTGCAAGAGTGCGGAATACTTCTCCTGCAGAAATCATTTCCATTGCATAGCGTTTAGCAAGTAAATTAGAAACAGTAGTGGTGCCGCTGCCCGGCAGCCCACTAACAGTTACGATCATTATACTCCACCAACATCCAAAGCTTTTCTAATCAACTGGCTGACAGCAAGAGAGATTATGAAATACCAGAAGATCCAGTATTGGATTGGACCAAATGCTTTGTCTGTAAGCACCTGATGTCCCCAGAAAGGAAAATTAAGAGCTGCACCAGCATGGCCAGAGATAAAATGATAAGCCCACATGAATAAAGGCAGTGAAATGATACTGATGTATGCCATGGGTTTGAATTGCTGTTTGGACATTTCCATCTGGTCAGCCATCATCTTTGTTCTCTGTTCCTCAAGCTTTTTCATTAAAGCAGTATTATTAGCGATCTGAGCTTCTCTGTACTCTTTCTGGAACACACGCATTGCTTCCTGAGTATTGCGCATCAATTCCCAGTCAATGGTATACTTCTGAATAAGAGAAGCATAAAGAGCTGTTATAGCAGCCATTATGAAAAGGATCAGATGAAAGTTTGACTCTCCCACCAGATTGACAAGGGGGTCCATAAAAACACCCATTGCATTTCCAAGGGCTACCCTAAAATCCTGACCTAATATCATTATGCCAAGCATAAGGGATAAACCCAAGGCCAAAAGCATATGATCAGCTTTCTTTTTGAATTCAGCACTTACCACAATAATCCTCGCTTTTAGTTCTTATGTGAATCAAGTACATCACATATCTGCCTGAAAACATCTTCAACTGAACCAGTTCCATCAATGTTAACAAGAATACCCATATTGGAATAGTAATCAATTAAAGGCTTTGTTTTGGCCGTATATACCTCAAGCCTTTGGCGAACAACCTCTTCCTTGTCATCATCGCGCTGGTATAGTTTACCACCACATGCATCACATATACCTGCCTTCAAAGGAGGATTGAACATCAGATGGTAACTCTCTCCGCATGAGCACATTCGACGCCCACTCAGCCTGCCTATTAGTTCTTTATCTGGAACTTCAATATTCAGGACAACATCCAGAGGTTTCCTAATTGTTCCTAAAATCTCTTTTAAGGCTTCTGCCTGAGGAATTGTGCGTGGGTAACCATCCAACATATATCCTGTCTTACAATCTGCCTGTTGGAGACGATCTCTGATTATCCCGATCAATACTTCATCAGGTACAAGCTCTCCCTTGTCCATATATCCCTTAGCCTTTATTCCTAGTGTTGTGCCATCTCTCACATTAGCACGTAATATGTCACCTGTAGAAATATGAGGTATGTTGTAATGCTTAGCCAGCTCTTTGGCCTGAGTGCCTTTACCGGCACCAGGCGGACCAAATAATACTATATTCATTGAAATTTCCCCATTATTCCTGTCCGAAGAAAGATCTGATCATCGGATGCATCTCCATCATCTGTTCTGATGCTATATCCTCGTACAGGCGATATACAATACTTACAGTAAGCAGCAGACCAGTTCCACCTGCGCTTCCAAGCGTACCCAACAGACTTGCGATAAGTGTGAGCACACCAATGAACACACCACCTATGACAGTTACTTTTGGAATGTAGCGGACCATGACTTTCTCAATACTGCCGACATTTCTTCTGAAACCTGGAATCTGCATACCGGAGTTGAAAACCTTCTGAGCAGTCTGCTTTGCGCCCATGCCTGTAGTTTCAATCCAGAACAGAGCGAAGACAACACCACCTGCTATCAAAAATACAGCATCTATCAAGACATGCAATCCTATTTGCCATACAGCAGGTACAGGAGCACCTATGCTTGAAAATGAGTCCCTTACAAGAGATGGGATCCAGTCATAGGGACTATGAATTGGTGCAAAGTAATACATCAGGCCATTGATTGGCTTTGAGCCTACATATTCTCCAAGAATTGTAATGCCCCTTCCACTCAATAATAGACCTATTAGCTGAATGTTAGCCTGAAGTGCACGCACAAGGATCATAGGAAGAACTGATGCGTATATTAGTTTCACCGGAAACTTACCTCTGGCTCCTCTTACAGCACTATGAGCCAACGGGATCTCAATACGTGTACTTTCAACATAAACGACAAGTAAGAATATAATAACAGTACTTACAAGGGCGAGAATACCACCGCTTACAAGCACATACAGGAGTCCATTACCAGTTGTGAATAGGGTGACCAGATCCTCGTTCTGAATAATATAGATCCACTTAGGCAGAAAACCAATGGGAAGACCAGAAGAATCTGCTTGCCAGTTAAATAGACCAGTAACTATCTGCTGGGAAACTCCTGCAACTATGAATAGACCGACACCTGAACCAATACCCCATTTAGAAACTACTTCATCCATGAAAAGTACCAGTACACCGCCAATACATATCTGAATGAAAATAATCAGAGTAATTATAGTTCCACTTACACCAAGGGAAGAAGCAAGGTCAAGATCTGGCTGAATATAACCACCCATAATCTGGGGCAAAGCTTCCAGTACAATCATCACAAATACCATGAATTTCTGTGCACCCTGGAAAAATGCCTGGTCAGAAGAATCGGACAAATCCAATTTAATAACATCTGCACCCACAAGCAACTGGAGTACAATTGATGCCGTGACGATGGGACCGATACCAAGTAAAATCAGTGAATTCGATGCCCCTGCAAAGAAGGCACGGTATTGTTCGAACAAGTCTATCGAATCTGCAGACAATCCAAATAAAGGCACATTAGCAAGTGCAAAGTATAGCACAAGTACACCTAACGTCCACATAACTTTATTCTTGAAATGTACGTGGCCTTCTGGACTTGCAACTGCAGGTAATTTTTTAAATATGGGGTCTAAACTCTCCTTGAAACTCATCATTCCACCCTTTAAGCTGGGAGATGTAAACACAGAATATATGCTTAGAGATAATTAATTAATAAACCTAAATATACGTCTACATTAATAAAGATGCACCCTATAACCGGTTATATTACAAAAATGGAATAAGTAATGCCAACTGGCATTACTTCTAAGGCTCCAAGCATGAACCGCCTGCGGCTTCTATTTTTTCTCTGGCCACGCCAGAGAATTCATAGGCTGTAACAGCAAGCTTCTTAGTAACCCTACCGGTGCCAAGCACCTTGTCAATGTCAAGGCATGTTAGATCAATACGGTATTGGCCTTCTTCCAGCTGGGCCAGACCATCAAGTACTAACTCATCTGCTAGTTCATCTAGTTCGCCTACATTAACGACAGATACAGGTTTAAGGGTCTTTGGAGGACGGGTGAAACCGTGTTTCCCCTGATCATAACCAAGAAGAATAGCTCTGATGGCATGATGTTTGCAAACCCCTGCTCTTCCTCTTCCGCCACGATTGCCTGCACCTCGTCTGTTTTTATGAGTGCCTCCACCGCAAGTACGAGAACCTCTGAACTTCTTTGTGTTGCCCTTGCTCATGATTATTACCTCATCTGGTTAAGGAGGACTTTGATATTATCTCCGTGGTTTCCCAGTACGCCTCCTAGCTCAACTGGTTTCTTGATCCCAGCATGTCCTTTACGTGGTGGATGGAGTCTAAAGACCGGTTTCAACCCAGGTACATCCTTGAGTGAAGCTTTACCTGCACATACGGCTTCAGCAAATTCAGCAATTGTGGAATAATCGGTGTTTTGAGAAAGATACTCATTAGTGAGCCTGTCTCCGCCTTCGATCTTACCACGGTTGTTGAGCACCTCTGTAAGGGTAGCTGCATCTATTGTACCATAGGCGACATAGTCCTTCACCATCTGGATCATACCGCGGTTATGAGGAGTATCATTGATCACTACACAATGATTCACCCGGTTTAGGCGAAGCATGTGAAGAGTATCCTGAATGGAACCTCTTACATCTACATTTCCACGCATTCTTACAAGTACAAACATCTCAAGCCTCCTCCCTACGGATCTGGATCGGACTTCTCACAGTACCTGTAGCCTGCAGAGCATTGAAAGTTGCCTTTGCAAAGTTTAGTGTAGTTCTCGTGGTACCCTCAGTACGTGTCCAAACATCCTTGATACCTGCCTTCTCTAACACTTTCTTTGCAGTTCCACCGGCAGCGAGTCCAAGACCTCTGGGCGCTGGTATCAGTACTACAATGACACTTCCTGCCTTGCCCATGACTTCAGATGGTACAGTATGGTTAAGACCACAGGCACATTCCCATGAACCGCAGCCGCGCTTCACACGCACCAGATTGATCTTAGCATTCTCAATAGCCTTTCTGATAGCGGGACCTACCTGATTGTCCTTGGCCTGTCCAAGACCTACGAAACCATCGCCATTACCCACAATGACAGTAGCTCTAAACTTAACACGGCGACCGGAGTCAGTCATCCTCTGAACCATGTTAATGTCCAGAACCTCATCTTCAAGATTTGGGAGTAATATGTCCACAATTTTGGATTCTCTCAGAGGCAATCCAGAATCGATTGCCTCGTCCATGGAAGTGATCTGCCCTTCCTGAACAAGCTTGCCGAGCCTTGTTTGTGGAACCCATTCCTCTTCTTCGAATTCATACGCCATATGATCACCTAATTGAAAGCAGAAGAGATCTTTTCCTTGACTGCATCGAACAGTTGCGGCAGATTCGACCCTTCCATATATTCTGCAATGTGTTCGCCTCTGATCCTTTCATCAGAGGGGAATACAGATGGATCATGAGGAATCTCTAGTCCTGAATCAACTATGCCTTTTAAGGTGGCATAGATACGGGAACCAGGAGAAGATGCCTGTAATCCGATATCAAGTATTCCATAATCGTATCCCTTGCTTAGAGTTCTGTAACCAAACAAGAGGCCGGTAAGATAAGCTGCCGGCGTGTTGCCTGTGGGAGCATCATAACCATAGTTTTTGAGTTCTGTAGATATGGCTGATGAAAGAGTAACATCTCCTTCAGGTGTTGGAGCTATGAGCTGGACCTGAACATGTTTTGAACTCTTGCGAACTACCACACGGTCTTCTTTTGAAAGGAGCAACTTAAGACGCTGATGATAATTGGTGCGTCCCTCCCTTCGTCGCCTGAAAGCGACTTTATATCTGGGCCCTGTTGCCATGATCATATCCTCCTGGATAAAATCTCAAAGCTTCTGTTTATCATCTTCATCCCTCATGTTTAAGGAGCTTTTGTGACTCAAGGTGTGACTCCATATGTGCAACACTACGGTATTCTCCACCTTTTGCTTTACGATAGATCTTACAATATGTGGATTTGTCCAGAGAACCATCTGCACGATGTTCCTTTAGCTTTGCCCTGATTGCACGGATTCTTTTAATCCACTGATCTTTCCGTGGATTCCTTGCTCCCTTTGTACCTTTTCTTGAACCCTGTCCCTTGCGATGTCCATACTTGCGCTTGGCATCCCTTACTCTTGCACGGCCCCTGCTGACTCCTTTTGGTTTAGCGGCAGCAATGCTTCCTTTCTTAATAAGTTCTCGAAGGTCCGCTCTTGTAATCGCAACTGCAATATCGCTAGCAGCCTCTGGATCCATCCATACTCTGTGTATACCACAGCCCATGATGTCAGCAGCCATCCTCTTCTGATTAGAAAGATCGGTCATCTCATTCACTCCTTGAAGGATTTAGGATCTTTATTCCCATGGACACTGCTTTTTCCTGTATCATGGCTTTCTTTCTTGCACCGACCTTTGCAGCAATCCTAATAGCCATCGTATTAGCATCGAGGGATGAAACATCATTCAGTGTTGAAACGATGACTTCGGAATAACCGGAAGGGTGTAAACCCTTTACCAGAACCGGACTGCCATAGCCCACCTGAGCATGAGCACCCTTTGCAACATATCCAGTGCGCTTTTTATTGTGCTGACCTCTTGGTATTCTCCAGTTGGAGTCCAGCCTCTTATACTTGTGACAATCAGTCCTCTTGAACTGGGGCTTCTTTGCCTTCTGGACTTTCCGAACATTGAAAAGGCGTTTACCTTCAGCATCCATTGATGCACCGCAGTTCATAGTTCCAGAAGAGGACTTAGTGATATTATCTTCCATTCAAATCACCTACAATATCTTCTCTACGATATAGATACCATCCTGGAATACACGGGGATCGAATCTCTTGATCTTCGTGGCTTGCTCTATGTTGGCTGCTGTCTGCCCAACATCCTCTTTGTTTATACCAGTGATTGTAACCTGGTCCGCTCCTGCCTTGACCTTGGTCTCACCGAGGATATTTGCAGATCTTGCTTTCTTCTCACCCAAGAAGTTACCAATTAGCAATTTTTTACCCTCGACCTTCAGCTGCATAGGGAAGTGGGAGTATACAACCTTCATGCGGTATTCAAACCCTTGGGTTACACCTTTCATCATGTTATTAATATGT
>MVQW01000326.1 GCA_002067265.1 Methanomethylovorans sp. PtaU1.Bin073
CTATTCAGCTATGTTCCTGAGGCACACGGGTGCAGTTGCCGTGTGGGTTATTTTGCCCCTGTACATGGCTTTTCTGGGGGCTTCTAATTTCTGGATAGGGATTATATATGCCATCAATCCTGCCATACAATTCCTAATCATGCGCCGTCTGGATAAGTTCAGGAACGAATGGCTCATAAAATGGGGTATTATTACTTCGGGACTGGCTTTCATAAGCTATTCTCTGGCGCAAAACTTCTACTCTATTATTCCGGGAATGGTTCTGATAGCTTTTGGATGGGCTTTTTTATATGTGGGAGCAAATCGGCTGGTTGTGGAACGAAACATTGAGAAAGCAAGTTCTGCAGGAATTTTAAATGCCTCTACCTCTGCAGCAGATATTGCAGGCTCGCTTCTTGGAGGCACGATCATGCAATACTTAGGTTACAGGCAAACAATGATATTTGCTATAGTGTGTGGCATATTATCTCTGTCTTTTTTTGTATGGATGAACAAATCATCCAAGGTATCTGCTTGAACAATGGCGTTTTATCAAGAATACGCCTCATATCGTCAATAAGATTATTGATTCATGGAATGTCTGATTTTAGATTCTATGATGGATGATCAGAACTTTTTTTATAACGAAACTTTTCAATCTAAATATCTTTCACTTTGAAATTGTTCTCTCTCACACACTTTTTAATCATAGGGATCTTACTATTATCAGGGCAAATAGAGGAATGTATTGTTATTGGATGGTGTTCGTATGATTAGATATGTAGATGCTTTTCAAACTCTGGTAATAAAGACTATTATTCTTATGATGGTGGTTGTAATCCTCAGTTCTACTCTGGAGGTAGGTTGGATAATCCTGCATGGTCTTATTACGCCTCCTTTCTTTTTCCTTAATGTGGAAAAACTCTTGGATATCTTTGGTCTGTTCTTTCTGGTGATCATTGGCATTGAGTTGCTCGAAACCATAAAGATGATCATCACTGAATCTATAATGAACGTTGGAGTGAT
Organism: Methanomethylovorans sp. PtaU1.Bin073; assembly: GCA_002067265.1. Next base: position 1,006 of record MVQW01000326.1, read on the forward strand.
CATCCTGGTGGGAATCACAGCAATAGTTCGTAAGGTAATAATTATAGATCTGAAAACCACTCCTCCCTTGTTCCTTATGGGGCTGGGAGTGCTCGTCTTGTCCCTTGCAGGTGCTTACTATTTGATCAACATCTCGGGAAAAGAATTCAAATGCGAACTTAAATGAAAAATAATTTCCAATAAAAAAGAAAGTATTAGGATGTAGCTGGTGATCTGGCAACCACAATTTCCACTTATTTCACTGTTTCCGGATATGCTTTTTTCAGTTCAGTTCTCGGATCGTTATTGCATTTGAGAGTCAATTTCTGTGAGTGTGCGTGGATGTTGATAGCCCATTCAGATCTGCCATTTCCATCATCGTCACTATTGTCCTTGTACTTGACTTCAACATAATTGATACTGGCATTCGGGATGGAGAAATTTTCTGGATTTTCTTTCAATATATCCTCAAGCTCCATGCCTAAATACCTCTGTGAGTAGTTCATTCCTCCGGTTATCTGACTACTCCATTGTCCGAAGAATCCCTTTCCATCCCTTTTAGCTTGCTGCCTTGCTTCTTCTGTCACTTTCTTCATGATCTCTGATGTTAGTTTGGCAAAAATACTCTGTTCCTTTGTGACAATGAGAGTAAAGCTATCGTTGGCAAGTCCCATAAATTTTGGTTTATTAAGAGGTCCTATTATTGCAATTACGTTTTCATTTTTCGACATTTCAATACACCAATATTATACTTATTAAGTATTGGGGACTTCAAGTATTTCAACTTATGGCCGGAATAAAAAGTAGGGTATGAGACATATAGAAAAGTCTCAAGTTGTCTTCTCAGAGATGTTAACTAATTTCTCTTCCCTTGTTTGACTCTTTATGCTTACAAGGAATGCAGAGATTAGAACCAGAATGCAACCAATGAATACATTCATTCCAAGTTTGACTCCCAGCAATGTGACATCGAATAATACGCCGCTCACCGGCTCTATCAGTGAAAGGAGGGAACCAGTTTGGGCTTCCACATGGGAGAATCCTATGATTGTAAGGAATGCTCCCATTCCTACTGAAACCGCTCCAAATGAAGCGAGTATACTGATATTTTCGGTGAATATGCTCCAAGGAGTACCGAAAGCAAATGGGGTCATGAGCAAGCAACTAAGTCCCATGGACCAAAAAGCAATCCCCATCTCCGGGTATTCATCTTTCATGAGTCGGATATTCATTATCAGGAAGGCTGCAAGAATACCTGATACTATGCCTGAAAGAATACCTGTCAAATATACGGGGTCTGTTTTAAATCCCGAAAATCCTCCTTCAGGTTGTATTACAAGTATCACACCTGCAATGGCTATGATCATTGAAAAAATACTTTCCTTTGTGATCTTTTCTTTCAGTATGAAAGGTGAGGCGATCATCACATAGATAGGTGATGTATACTCAAGTAATATGGCAATGGAAAAACATGTGGTTTTGACGCAATAGAAATAGAAGAACATGTTGACAACTGTAAGAATACCTTGCAAAGCAAGCAGTTTCTTCTTATTTCGAAGCTTGATTTGTGATATATTTCCGGTAATAATGATTACAAGAAGTATCAGCAATACGCCAAAGAACAGCCTGTAGAAGATCATTGAAGGGATAGACATTCCATGTATGTGGGCCAGGAATATTCCTGTGGTTCCGTATAACACACAACCAAGAAGTATGGCCAGATGTCCTTTTCTATCTTCTAACATAGAGCAGACAAGCCGTAGGTTTCTTAAAAAGATTGCGTGACATTAGATAGCTCAGAAAAGGATTTCCAATATACTGGATAAATCTTCCTTCTAGCAATTACATCAGAATAAGGACAAAATATCACACATTCAAAGGTAAAATGAAACTCTTCAGATTACATTTTTGAGTTTTTGATGCTTATTGCTGGTGTAGCAGGTAAAGCTCTTTTTGCAGCTAGTGCATCTGGATGCAGATCTGTATGTTGCTCCAAAATTACTAGGACTCCCTAGTTTTGATGAGACGCAAATTATCTGTTGTCCTAAAGGCACCGTAGCGAAAACTTGAGTTCCACAACTTGGACATATTACGCTTTCACTTGACATATCTGTCTCCCTTTGCAAAATTACATTAAGTAATTTTGTAATTTGAATAAAAATGCTCAAAAAATCATTGGGCAGAAATATGTTAATACATCTGCCTTTTGTGTAATTATAGAATTAGGAATCTGTTAGCTACAGATCTAATATCTAGCTGGTCTATGCTTCTGGTAGCATTCTCTGCAGTATACTGGCCTGTCACCGGATGGTACGAAAGGTACTTCAGTTTCCTGCTTACAGTCTGAGCAAGTTGCTTTGTGCATTTCTCTTGGACCACTTGGTCTGAAGCCACCGCTTCTACCATTTCCGCCTCTACTATCGAATCTCATATTTACTTTCCTTTGTTTAGGTAGTTCGCCTCAGCAATAGCTGAAATCGAGAATTTTCGCATGACAGGTGCGACCTGATCTTAATCAGATCTCAACTTATTGATACGACCAACTCTTTGTTGTTAAATCAATCAATTAAAAGAAGAACACAAGAATGAGATAATCCTTTTATTAAATCGACAAACACTCGAACTCTACTTATATACACACGCATATATTATATAAACGTATTGCCATCACTATATTGATGCTTCTAAATATATATCTCTATGTGATATCTACTTACTATAAAGAGAGCAGACCTTTACTATTTTCATTTGTTCTGTAGTTATCTCTGTTCCTCTAAGTTCAGTTCATGTAGCATGGCAATTTTATGAACGAACATGCTTATATGATGAAGAATCTATTTGTGCCATGAGCGCAGGCAACACCAGAGGAAATATTAAGATAGGTTTGAACGTAGGAATCGTTCTCAAGCAAGATCAGGGCAGCGGAAAAATCACAAAGGGTGTTGTGAAAAGGATTCTAACCAATTCCTCATCTCATCCACATGGTATAAAGGTTCAATTGGAAGATGGTCGTGTAGGAAGAGTGAAGGAGATTTATAAAACAGATGCAGGATAAATCAATGCAACTACAAACGAATTCCTCTATCCTCTTTCTTTTTTGTGGAATCATATGATCCGAGAAAGGTTTTAGTAAGTTTCTACTTCCAGGAGACGTTTACTTATAGGTTACTTAAATAGATAAAAGATTTTTTTTGGACAACCCAGAAAGTGGAAGTGTTGGGACGGGCTTGTTCTGAGCCTGTCCTCATTTATAGAAAGTGAATCTTCTTGCTGTTTTCAGCCTCTGTTCTTGATCAACATTACTTCAATGATGTTGGCTGCTTTGTCTTCGGGGACACCCAGAGATTCCTGAATCTTGGTAAGGATGTCTTTTTCTCCTTTTGCAAGTACTCCATCTGCAAGTGTAAGGTCAGATGCCACTGCAAATGCTGTTTCTCTAAGGTCAACTGGTAAGATTTCTTTTGAGGATGTAACTAAAGCATCAACTCCCTGGCGTTTTATGACACCAACGAGTTTGTTGAACATAGCTGACATTTGCTTGTCATTGAATTTTTCATACAGCTTCATTCTAAGCAATGATGTGATTAGACCTCTTGCTTCCTCTTCTGTAATTTCACCATCTGCGGCTACCGCAGC